>JBHBSX010000001.1:0-2832 GCA_041779175.1 Candidatus Altimarinota bacterium
CAATAGCAAAAAACAAGAATTTTTAGAAAAAATAAATTATTCTTTTTTCCTATTGAGTGGAATTTATTTTAATCTTTTTGTATTGCTTCAAAAAACAGAAAAAAATATTTTTGAACTCGAAAATCTCAATGAAAAATCCGAATATGAAGCCACAGCGACGCTTATTGTCGAAACTTCAAAAACCAAAAAAGTCGAACTTGAAGCCGAAATTCAAGTTTTTGAAGAAAAATTGAAACTATTTTATGAAATAACTTCAAAAATTTATGTTTTATAATGAAAAAAATTCAGAATGATTTTTTATTTGGAATGATAACACCGAGGGAAAATATTGACCATTTTTGGCTATTTATAGCAAAAATACTCTGTTTTGAGAAAATATTTTTAATATAGAATTAAACGATTTTCCTGCTTATAAATATAGTTTGTGATTTACAGAAAATAAACTTTTTATTCTTGAAGAAAGCGGAAAAGTCGAGATTTTAAATTTTAAAAAATAATTATGAAAAATTGTCCAAATTGTTGAAGGCCTATGACTTTTGATGAAAAATATGCAAAAGTTATAGCCTGTCCATACTGCAACTCTCTGATTGAATTCTGAGAATGAGAACTCACAAAAATCGGGGAACAAGGCTATTTTATCGAGTTTCCAACACAATTTAAAGTGTGAGAAAATATAGTTTTTCAATGAAAAAATATATTTGTCAAATGACAACTTCGTTATGAATATGACGGCGGATTTTTTGATGAATTTTTTGTAGAAATTGATGGAAAATGATACTATATCAAAGAAGATGATGGGCTTATTTCCGTGCTTGAAGAAGCCAAAATTGAAACTTCAGAACTCACACTTGTCGACAAAATTGCCTGATGAAATCTAGAATACAATTGACAAAAATTGTATATTGAAGAAGTGGGAATTTTTAAACTGGTTAATCTTCGTGGTTTTGTCGCAACAAAGCTTGCAATTGGCAAAGAATACGAATATTTGGTGGGGATTTTTGAAGGGAAAAAATATTTTTTTGAAAAGGAAAGCGGAAACAAAACTTTGCGAATTAGTAGGGAATTGGGGAATTTTAAGAAATAATTATGGAAAATTTAACTCTTGGATTTTCTGATAAAAATCCACCAATGAAAAGAAAAATCCTCAAAGATGTGATTGTAGACAGAAAAAGTCATTATACTGCGGTGTATAATTTTGTGCAAAACAGGGAAGAATTGGACGATTTTTTGAAAACTCTCAAAAGTGACAAATATTTTAAAAAAGCCACTCACAATAGCTATGCATACAGAATTTTGGAAGAAAATGGCAGTATTCTCGAAGGCAAAAATGACGACGGCGAGACAGGGGCTGGAATGTGTATTTTGAGGGAAATTCAGCGAGCGAATTATATTAATATTGTCGTGGTGGTAACTCGATATTTTGGCGGAATTCACTTGCAAAACGATAGATTCAAGCATGTTATCAATGCGGTAAAAATTATTTTGGAAGAATAAATTATTTTAATTTTATATTTATGAAAATAATTCTCACAGGTGCCACGGGCATGGTCGGCGAAGGCGTTTTGCTTTCACTTCTCAATTCACAAGAAATCACTCAAGTTCTTGTTATTGGTCGCAAAAAGTCGCCACATAATCATGAAAAACTAAAAGAAATTTTGCTTTCTGATTTTTCTGAAATTGGCAATTTTGCTGAACAATTACACGGCTATGATGCTTGTTTTTTCTGTGCATGAGTCTCATCGGTTGGCGAAAGTGAAGAAACTTTTTATCAAAAAACTTTTGATGTTGTCGTGCCTTTCGCACGCGAACTTGCCAGAATCAATAATCAAATGGTTTTTACTTATATTTCAGGAAAATGAACCGATTCAAGCGAAACAGGCAAAACCATGTGGGCAAGAGTAAAATGAAAAACAGAAAATGCCTTATTGAAACTCAATTTTCGTGGCGTATATAACTTTCGTCCTGGCTTTATGAAGCCCGTAGAAGGCCAGAAAAATCTCAAATGATTTTTCAAAATCACACCATATATGTATGCAATTATGAAAAAATTGTTTCCTGATTGGACTTCCACACTTGACGAAGTTGCCTTTGCAATGGTTTTTTGTGTCAAAAATGGCTATGAAAAAAATATTATAGAAGTTGCTGATATTGCAAAAATTTGCGAAAATAAAAAATAAACTTTTATGAAAAAAACACTTCTCATTCACGATACATTTTTGACCAAAGGCGGTGCCGAGCGAATGAATATTGAAATCGCCAAAATTCTTGATGCTGATATTGCAACGGCCGTTTGGCATGAAAATGGCTTTCAGATCGAAGATTTTGACTATACGGCTGATATTTTTTTGACGACAAAAAATTTTCAAAAATGAATGCTTGGTTTTCTCAAAATGAAATTGAGTTTTTTTCTTTTTTCATATTCACTTCAAAAAAAATTTTCCCCTTGTTTTGTGGGAAAGGAATATAAGGATGAAATAAAACTTTTCGAGAGTGAGGCATATCATACTTTTTTTCTCTCAAATGAGGCCTCGACCGCCGTCTGGAATCTTCCCAAAAATTCGCAAAAAATTTTTTATGCACATTCAATTTCTCGCCATCTTTTTGACCTGTATGACGAATATCTTGCAAAAGTACCAAAAATCGCAAAAATCCCATATCGCATTATGGCTTTTTTCCTCAAAAAACTCTATCTCGCAGAATTAAAAAAATTTGATATTATTCTCACAAATTCGCCCGCCAATCAAACTCGCCTCAAAGAGTGGTGTAATATTGATTCTTCCGTACTTTTTCCGCCTGTTGACACAAGCAAATTCCGTCCACTTGCAGAAAATG
>JBHBSX010000002.1:0-10970 GCA_041779175.1 Candidatus Altimarinota bacterium
TCAATCCTTCAACTACTTCTCTTCTTGGCGGTTCTTTTTGTGATATCAATGAAACTTTTTCTTGTACGAGTTTTATGAGTATGGCGGAATCACGCATTTTTGGAATTCCTTTTCCATATATTGCTTTGTGTGTATATCCTGTACTTTTTGTACTTTCACTCCTAGCATATTGTGGCAAAAAACTTTGGGCAATTAAGGCTATTACTATTATGGCTATTATGGGTTTTTGTTTTAATGGTATCATTATTTCTCGTGAATTTGCAGTTGGTGTATTCTGCCCTCTTTGTCTTATGTGTACTGGTTATATTATTACTATTGCAATTCTTGGGGGAATTATTTGGAAAAAATCCTCACAGAAAACTCTAAAATAATTTTTTAAAAAATTTTCAAAATATGACAACAAAATGGCAACAAGAATACGAAGAAAATAAGCAAAAAGTTCTTCGAACTCCGATTGTTCTCGCAGACATTGAAAAAATTACTGATGATTACTTCAATATTTGTGAACCAATGTGGCATACAATTGATATTTATGAATCGTATGAACAATATCTTAAATCTGCTGAAAAATTCACCACTGAACAGAGGTATTTATTTGCCCTTAACTGGTATGCTGCGGAAGTCTCCAATGGTGGACATCATCAATTTTTCTTTAATTCAACAGGAATTGTAACTAATGACACCCTTGAATGAATGAGGCTTTTTGGAATGAAGAAAAATTTAGAAAATTTTACAAAAGTGGTACAATTTTTTGGTGGAAATATCCCAACCGACCGAAAACAAAGAATAGAAATTCTTGATAAAATCGAAGAAAAAGATGAAGATGCCATGTGGGATCTTCTTAATGAAGTGGACTCTAATACATATAGCGAAGAATTTGAAAATGAATTTTATGACAAAATTATTGATTTTATCAAGAAAAATCCAGAAAAATTTTTGTACGATGGAATCGTAGCAAAATAAAATTTTCGCAAAAATTTAAAAATAAAGGAAAATATTATACACACTTCTATAAAATCAAGATGACAAAAAGAAAAAATTTTGCAAAAAATTCTCAAAAATCAGAAATTTCAGCATAATTTTTTAAAAATTTTTCAAAAACTTCCAAAATTCCCCTCAATTTTTCATTTTTAATTTTTAATTATTTATTTATGTCATTCGACCTCCCAACAAAAAAACACTCACTCGCCCATATCATGGCGCAAGCGGTGAAAGAACACTTTCCACAGGCAAAACTCGGAATGGGGCCTGCCACTGATGATGGATTTTATTATGATTTTGATTTTGGTGATGCGGTTATTACAGAAGCAGATCTCAAAAAAATTGAAAAATCAATGAAAAAAATTCTTTCCGCAAAGCAAAAATTTATTCATTTTTATGTAGACTATAACGAAGCGAGAGAAATTCTCAAAGTTATGGACGAAGAATTTAAAAATATTTTGATTGATCGTTTTGAAAGTGGTGATTTTAAAAATTCAGAAAAACTCGAAAGCGGAAAAGTTGGCTTTTCTATCAATACTTCCAAAGGAAAACCAACAGAATATTATGCAAAATTGCAAGAATTTTTGAAAGAAAAAAATTTTTATGATTTTGCTGAAATGGATGGTGATCAGGTAAAAAATCTCAAATTTATCGATATGTGTGCGGGACCACATATTGACAATACTTCCGAAATTGATCCAAATTCTTTTGCACTTGCAAGAATTGCTTGAGCATATTGGCTTGGTGATGCGGCAAATCAGCAATTGACTCGTATTTATGCTTATGCTTTTGATACAGTAGAAGAACTTGATGCACATCTCAAAATGCTTGAAGAAGCTAAAAAACGAGATCACAGAATTCTTGGTAAAAAAATGAAAATTTTTACAATTTCTGATCTTGTTGGTTCTGGACTTCCACTTATTCAACCTCGCGGAATGGTGATGCGTAAAGCAATTGAAGACTATCTTTGGAATCTTCATGAAGACAAAAATTATCTTCGTGTTTGGACGCCACACCTTGCCAAAGAAGATCTCTATATTACTTCTGGACATGCTGGACACTATCTTGAAGATATGTTCTCGGTTTGGGGTGGAACCAGTCAAGAAAAATTCTATGTAAAACCGATGAATTGTCCTCATCATATGCAACTTTTTGCAGATAATCAATTCTCATATCGCGATATGCCAATTCGCTATTTTGAACCTGCAACCGTGTATCGTGACGAAAAAACTGGACAACTTTCTGGTCTCACTCGTGTTCGTTCTATTACTCAAGACGATGGACATCTTTTCTGTCGTGTAAGCCAAATCAAAGACGAAGTTTCGACAATTGTAGAAATTATCAAAAAATTCTATACAACTTTTGGGCTTATGGACGGATATTGGGTTTCTCTTTCTGTTCGTGATCCTGAAAATCTCGAAAAATATCTTGGTAGCGAAGAAGTATGGCAAACTGCTGAACAATCACTGGAAGAAGCTGCCAAAGCAAATGACCTCAATTACAAAAGAATGGAAGGTGAAGCGGCTTTCTATGGACCAAAACTCGACTTTATGTTCAAAGATGCCATTGGTCGCGAATGGCAATTAGCTACTATTCAATGTGATTTTAACCTTCCAAATCGTTTTGAACTTTCATTCACAAATGAAAAAGGTGAAGCAGAACGACCTGTGGTGATTCACCGTGCGATTTCTGGTTCTTTGGAAAGATTTATGGGAATTATGATTGAACACTTTGCGGGTGTGTTCCCACTTTGGATTGCACCAGAACAAGTTCGTATTATTCCTGTTGGCGAAGCCTTCAATGCTTATGCCGAAGATGTTTTTGTAGAACTCAAAAAATCAAAATTGCGTATAACACTCGATGATTCGTCAGATTCTTTGTCAAAGAAAATTCGAAATGCAGAAACCGCGCATGTGAATTATATTCTCGTGGTGGGCGAACAAGAACAAAATGCTGGAACTCTTGCTGTTCGTAATTATAAAACCAAAGAACAAAGTTCAGAAAAAATTGCAGATTTTGTTATGAGAATCAAAGAAGAAATTGATGAGAAAAAGTTGTAAAAAATTTTTGAAAAATAAAATCCCCTTTTGTGAAATGGGGATTTTATTTTGAGGATTTTAAAAAAAATTTTATAAAAATATTATCAAAAGCGAGAATTTTTAATACAAATCCGTAGAGAACAAAAATTTTCGTTCTCTACTTTTAAAAAAATTTAGGAAAATTAGTAGTGAATGGATTAAATCCGTTCTATAGTTTTTATTTCAAGAAAGAATTACAAGAATTGGAACAGATTCAATCTGTTCCCTACTGTGTGTTTCAAGAAAAAATCATTATAAACCCGTATAGAACGAAAAATTTCGTTCTATACTATTATACAAAGAAAATATTTTTTAAAAAATTTTTAATTATTTTCATATCCATTTTCCATAGAAATCGCGAGGCCGAGTTTTTTGAGATGAGCAATATCTTCTTCTCGAAGAATTTTGGAGCTATGACAATCAAGCCCGCGAAGATGTGGAAGTTCGTTCATAGCCAGTTCAGCAACTGGCGAAGTAATAGCACTAATCGACATGGCAATAAGAATTTCATCGATATCAAGCGCCTGATGAAGTCCCGACGCATTGCGAATCTTGAGATTCTGAATAGTTTCAAGAATTATCGGCGAAATAATAGAAATATTATCATTGATTCCAGCCAGAGCTTTGAGCGTATTGATCACACAAGCCGCGCCCGAAGTCATAAGAGGCGACGACTTACCCGTGATAATCTCTCAAGAATCGAGTTCAATAGCCGTAATAGTGGTATTTTTTTCTATGGATTTGGCTTTTGTAATATCAATAAGCGGACGGTCAGAAAGCGAAATATTTGCTTTTTGCATAATATTTTCCATTTTTTCTAATGATTCTTTATTAGCTTTTCCTGTAAAAATATCATTTTTGAGAGAAAAATATCGGCGAATAATCTCGGCTTTGGCGGATTTTTCAATAATTTTTTCATCAGAAAAACAAAATCCCACCATATTCACGCCCATATCTGTCGGCGAATTATAGAGACTTTTTCCCTGAATTTGCTCAAAAATACTTTTCAAAAGCGGAAAAATCTCAATATCACGATTATAATTGATAGCCACTTCCCCATAAGTTTCAAGGTGAAATGGATCGATCATATTGACATCATTAAGGTCAATAGTTGCTGATTCATAAGCCAAATTCACGCTATGATTGAGCGCAAGATTATGCACAGGAAAAGTCTCAAATTTGGCATATCACGCCTTGATTCCATTCTTGTTTTCATGATACAATTGCGAAAGACAGGTCGCCATCTTGCCACTTCCTGGCCCGGGCGCCGTCACGACCACAAGCGGTTTTTTGGTTTTGACAAATTCATTTTTCCCGAATCATTCTTCCGAAAGAATACGACTCGTATCATATGGATAGTTTTCAATATGATAATGTTTATAAAAAGGAATTTGAAAATTTTCTAATTTTTTACAAAAATTTTCAATATTTTTGGTTTGCTGAAATCGCGTGATCACCACAGAAACATCATTGAGATCAAAAAGCGAAAATGCTTTAATCAAGCGAAAAATCTCTTCATAATACGGAATTCTAAGATCTTCGCGAGTTTTTCATTTTTCTATATCATCAGCCGAAATCACAAGAATAATCTCAATTTTGTCCGAAAGTGACGATAGCATGCGAATCTTGGTGTCAGGTTCAAATCCTGGAAGCACACGCGACGCATGAAAATCATCAAAAAGTTTGCCACCAAATTCAAGATACAATTTGTCGCCAAATTGTAAAATTCTTTCAAGAATTTTTTCGCGCTGAAGTGAAATGTATTTTTCGTTGTCAAAACCGATTTTCATAGAAAAAATTATATTGCAAGGATTATATATTTTTTGATATGAAAAGCAAGTTTGGAGATAGAAAGCAAGGAGCATAACCACTCTATTCAAATCAATTTTGATATATAGTTTTAATTTTTTAAAAATTTTTTATAAAAATTAAAACTGCTAACAATATTGCCTATATTTTTGTGACAAATACTTTCATCTAAAATAATAATATTTTTTCTTTTTAAAATCACCATAAGATTGGGTTTTTGAAGAAAGGATTTATATTTTTCAAAATTTTTTCTAAAAATTCATATTCACCACACATCCCCTAGTCCGCTAACTTAGGAGAAATAAACAAGCACCAAGATCAAGACAGTAAGGACGGATAAAATAATTTTTTCAAGGAGACATGAAGAAGAGTTAAACGGCTTGAAAATTTTTCGCAAAAAATATTTGAAAAAATTTTTGAAAAATTAAAAACCTCTATTCAAAAGAGAAAAAATTTTATATATTTTTTAAAAAAATCTAAAAATTCTTAATTTTCATTTATAATTCATAATCAAAATCCTTTTAATCCTGAAAATCTAGAAAGAAATAAAATTGAAACTCAATTGCCCTACTCAAGAATTTTGAAATAAAATAAAAAAGCCTATAAGGCTTTTTTATTATTGAATTTTAAATCCAGGAGGTGGATCTTGTAGTGCTTCATTATTTGGAAATATAACCACCGATTCTGAACGACCCTGATTATAGTTCTTTGTATGACTCGCATCGTCCTTTCCTCATGATCTCATTCTCAAAAATGATAGATCATAGCGAACTGCTTGATGAATGTCAGTTGTGGTTTCTCCACCAGGAAGAGTAAACTTACCTGAATCATTCATTACTGCACCACCAACGGTATTGCGAGTAAATAAACCACCATGGAAAACAATTTGTTTGTTGAGAGTTCGACCACGTTCTGAATTGGATTGTCCAAAAATATTTCCACTATCATCAATACTCTCTATAGAGCCATCAGCAAAGATAAGGGCTGATATAAATGCAACATTTGGTTTAATATAAATATTTCCCTTTGAAGAATCTGTTTTATTTATCAAAATAATTGCTATATTTTTCTTTTGTGTATTGAAATTATTATCAAAAGTTACATTACCATCTTCCACAATCAAAGTCGTAAAGTCTGGATCTCCTGAAAGCGTTCGATCTCCAGAAACATATTTCACTCCAGAAATATTTTTTCCATCATTTGCTGAACGATTGCGTGTTAAGTTAGCAACTTCACGTACTATAAGATCTCGAACAGTATTCCAAGATGTTCGCCCCATAGCAACTGTATTTGTGACTACTTTTTTTCCGCTATTAGCTGATTGTTCTTGTCCAGCAATATAAATAGAATTAACTTCACCACCATTGAGACTTAGTGGTCCTACTGGTACTGTATAGTCCTTCCCTATATTATATTCCACTTCTTTTCCATTAAGTGTATAGTAAATTCTTGGGGTAGCAAATATATCTGGTTTTTCCTTGATAGTCGAAGTAAGTACACCAATAAAATTACGAGACAAAACTTGTGGATTTGTAGAAATATCTTGTAATGGTTCTGAGGTATATTTCATAATCCACTGCTTACCATCATTAGTTTTTACATTATAAAATGCATTGGTTTTAACATTTTCTGGTTGGCTTACTATATTTGGAGTTCGTTCAATGAGAAACTCCAATGATTGTTCTTGACCAAAAATCACCTCACTTTCCCCATTAGCAAACCTCATATCTGCCTTATACAAAGGAAGAAATATTTTTTCCGAATTTCCAGAGAATGCTACTGATTTTGTAGGAGTTGTAGTGGTATTGTTATAAGTCTTATCCCAAGTAGGAATTTTGATATCAAATTTTTCACTAAATTTTCCTGGTGCATATGAAGTGAGTTTAAAAGATTGTAAAAATCCATGTTCATTCAATACTCCTGTATGAGGATTATTATATGTATAGGGGTTTACTAAACTCCTCCCCAGTCGACGTGTATGCATATATATAGCGTTACCACTACTAGCATTATCAGATTTGAGCACAATGTCTTTTGGTGTAGTTATTCGATATACTTTTTTATGAATAGGATTTCCATAACTATCCTTAAGAGCAATAGCATATTGATAGTAGTCAGAGTTATTTGCATATACACCACGTGATGAGATATCATTATTGTCTTTATCACGCACAATAGATGAATTAATTGCAGCAGTTACATTATTATTCGGAACAATACGAATATTTTTTTCTTTTATCACTTCATTGCCCGCATGATCAGTAACTATAATTTTAAATGAATATGTTCAAGCTTTTTTATAATCACAAGTAACCGTCTCTGTTGTTTCTTGTTTTGTTGTTTCAAATTGATTTTCTCAATACTCTTTCTCACGAGAACAGGCTTTATATCCATTAGCTATTTCTACGCCAAAGTCATCTTTTTTTAGAATAGATTCAAATCTGATTTTTTTCACCCCAGAAATACCAACGCTATTCGTTAGATTCTTATCATCATCACTAGCATTGAGTGTTACACTAAATATACCAGAAAATTCA
The DNA here is from genome assembly GCA_041779175.1 of Candidatus Altimarinota bacterium. GTDB lineage: Bacteria > Patescibacteriota > Gracilibacteria > BD1-5 > UBA2023 > GN02-873. Next base: position 7,406 of record JBHBSX010000002.1, read on the forward strand.
TTAACAACATTACCACTACTTGTTCCTCCTATAATATCAACTCCTGTATCAGGAGATGATTTACCTTCTCCAGCAGAGGGTTTCATAGAGGCGAAAACATCTGGTTTTACAGGATCATATTTAAATGGTTTGAAGTTTGCTCCAAGACTACAACTGAGTGTTCCTTTATTGTCAACATTGTCTCAAAAGGTAACATTCACACTAGTAGCACCATATACAAGTGGCGAAACGGATGAAAATCTATTTTCATCTTTACATCCAGATAATGAATCCTCACAAGAAAATCTTGCAAATGTTAGCCTATTTGTCCATCATCCATCATAGGTTGTTTGCTTGAATAGCTTACCCCCATCTGTCAGATCTCCCTGATTATCCTCTAGGTAAAATAAATAACTTCCACACATAGGATTGGTTTTATCAAACCAATATATTTTACTATATGTTTTCCATTCATCATACGTTGCATTTGGATTGGGAGCAAACACCTCTTGATTACCGCAAGGAGTAGCTACATCTACCTTAACACCACTGTCATCCCAGCGTGGATGTTGAGGGCCCCATAGTCATCTATCAGTGATATACGAAACATCACATGAATCTCACCAATCCCAATCAGTAATACTTATATTAATAGTCGTAAAAGATCGGATTTTTTGTACTTGCTTTACACAGAGTTTATACTTTCATTCTTGTTTAGGAAAATCCAATTGTGTAGGAGCATTTGGTACTTCATATGCATTGGCCAGAGTACATGCTTCATGCTCACCAATCCAAGGAGATTTTCATACCTGAGAAAATACGCTCGGCACGGATATAGAAGTAAAAGTTATTGCAAAAGCTATTGCAAATAATCAAAATTTTTTCATAAAAAGTATTTATATTGGTATGTAAAAGATTTTTTTATTTTTGAATTTTTTTCTTTCGGAGTACAATAACAAGCGAAGCTACCCCTCCAAAAAGTAAGACAATTGCAATAATTATAGTAGAATTTTCACTCCAAAATGTTGGAGGATTATCATAGCGAGCATATTCTCACAATTCAAGAATTGGCGCCAATTTTTTCATTACTTCCTCATTATTGATAGCAGCGGCAGCATTGTATTGATTTGACACGAATGAACCCTCTATAATCTGATTTTTGTGTCGTGCATCAGGAAATGGCAGAATACAATCACCGAGTTTTGGATCTGGATATGTAATATTATCAATATCAAAAGTATTTACATCAATACTTTCAATCCATTCTCCAATCAATTTCACCCTTTGATCATAATCAAATCCACAAGCAAGAAATACTCTATTATCCATAGCTTCTACAGTATCGCCAGTAGATTTTTCTTCCATTTCTTTTTCTATTCCATATGATAAGGCTTTGAGAATATGAGCCTTGAGTAATTCATTATTCAGAGAATTAATTTTAGATAAATGATCATATGTTAATCATTCATAAAAATACATTCCCTGCGGAAGATCTTCCGTGGAAAGAGTTTCATCCCCATAGAGAGATTCATCAAAGATCTCCCCAGAATCAGCATTTGCTACTGATTCTGCCAATACTGTAGGAATGATTTTTTCAAAAAAATTTTTTGAATTTTTTGCAGTTATAATGTTTTTTGTAAGAGACTGATATTCTCCATTACATTTTTCTGGCAAATCATCTTTCCTAGAATGAGGAAGACGGAGACATGTTTCCTTTTTTACTAATTCCAAAAATTTTTCCTGAACCTGATTAACATCATTTCTATTATCCGCGTCTGTCATAGCCTTTACTTGCAATGGAAAGGTTTCATATTCATTAAAATAATCACTTTTATTATCATATGCTACTGTTATCAGCTCGAGCGTCATATGATGGATATTATTCCAGTTATTAATAGGAACATTTGCCTTCCCAACTATAAATCTGTTACCAGAAGCATCAACAACTGGGGAATCCGCTCCTCGCAATAATTCAAACCCACTTGCATTAATAGTATTAGTTTTGTAATTATCATTATGCGTATCTGCCAAAGTAAATCCTCTTTCTGGTTTTACATGCAAGAAACCACAACTTATAAATGCACCAAGCCCTTTGGAATTTTTAATATGATGAGTGTATACAATATTCTCAGCAAATGAATCTCCATAATTTTCCGTCCCATTATTAACAGAATACGGAAAACGAAAGGCTGCTGGACCTCAAAACGGAACAAATTGCGAAGCAATATATGGTCTATTTGAAATAATTGTTCCTATGTTATTACGATTTGCATAAAAAAATGCTGAACCATCATTTTTTGTATTTCGCGCTCCTGCAAATCACTGTATAGAGTTATAAACCGTAAGATCAAAACCATCTTGCCGAGTTAAAACATACTGATTAGACAAATCCAAACCTCCAAATCGCGAATCTCTCTTTACATGTTCACCCAAAATCTGTAAACAACTCTCTTCTGGTCTGATTTTTGGTGGCTTTGTGGAAGTGGTACTACTTTGACTTGAAGAAATGCCTGAATTTGTGGTTGTGAGGATATTTTGTGCAGAAACAATATTGACATATGAATTTGCCAATAGCACTCCAGCTAATAACAATGATATAATTGATGTTTTTTTCATAATAAAAAAATTTAAAAAAAAATTAATGACTAGTACGATTGATAATGGTAGTAGTGACTGTTGGTGGTTGTGCTGGAGCATCTTCAGAAGTACTTACATAAGCATCTGAATTAGTGACTCCATACCATTGGCTTGGATTATCAGGATCAAACTTTACGGCTGCACCAACCTGTGGAAATAAAGCAGAAGCTAAAAGCAAAATTCATAACACAATTTGCACTATAGCAAGAATAGAAAAAATCACATTTTTCATAATACAATAAGAATAAAAAATAAATTTTGAAAAATTAAAAATTACATACAAAACAACTGACGACAACGATTTTCGAATACTAAATCTGCAAATCAAAATATATAAATACAATACACCAATAGTAATACAAAGCTAAGAAAAAGTCAAAAATATAGAAATTTTTCATTTGATTTTTCTGGATTTTTATGCTCAATATATCGTCCTATTGGAATCATACAAGTCATAATAAATAATGCTGCTAAGTGTACATAATTTTCATTAATAAAAAATTGTAAAATATATGGCAAAATAGCAATATTGACAGCAAGACCAATTTTAGAAATATTTTTTATTGGCAAAATCATAGGATCTGTCAACATAAAAAATACAAAAATAAAAAATGAGGGCGTATACCATTGCCAAAAAGTTACACTTGTTTCTGTTGGTGCTACTAGGAAATACAAAAGCAAATGAAGTACCAAGAAAGGAATAATGACATATAAAAGATTTTTTTGTAAAGTTTTTCTGACTACATATACTATCATGATTCACAAGAAAAAAATCAAAATATACATAAGCCAAACTTGCCATCAAAAACTGAAATTCGATGTCCATTGCAATGGGTTTGTCCATGTTAAATTCGGAAATAAAACAAGCATGACAAACACTCAAAAATTGGATGGATTAAAAAAATGCCTGTCTTTATATTGGAATAAATATTTGGATGAAATTGCCAAA
>JBHBSX010000003.1:0-2741 GCA_041779175.1 Candidatus Altimarinota bacterium
AATATTATTTTTAAAAAAATTTTTCGCAAAAAAATTAAAAATAAATATCAGTCTTATTTGAAATATTTTTCTTGGAATTATCTTTCTCTGACTTCTTGGTTTTATTATTTTTGAATTTAAAAAAAATCCTGATGAAATTAGCAATTATCTGATCAAGATTTTTACGATTTATATAGCAATTTATATTTTTGCAAAAATTATTTTTTATAGTTATAAGCTGAGTTTTTTAACTTCCGAAGAAAAATTTATTCATATTGATGATTTGAAAGTTTGAGATATTGTAGATAAAAAATATCTACTCTCACTTACCCCTATACAAACATCATACGATATATCTTATCTAAAAAAGCATTCGGGAATATCTTCATGAATTGAATATATTAAAAATCTTAGATGAGGAATTACTGAAGATCAAATCAAATGATTAAAAATCATTATAGAAGAAACCAACTTATTTCACATAGAATCCAAAACAACAAACTATAAATCAATACAAAACATAAAAATTATTTCAACATTCTCATTTTGAAAATACATTTTTATAAGTTTTATAATCACTTTCTTGCTACAGAACTACCTAATTATATCTCTAATTTACACTGTAAACATGCTTTTGAGATATTAGGAAAAGTTCGATGAAGAAAAGATTCATATGTTTTTGAACAAATAATATTAATAAGTCTAGTAGTGTTAATATTTCAAATTCCCTCATCATAATCATCAAGAATACAACACGGGGTTACAAGTCATCCTTCATTGATTCGAATTTCTTTTTTAGATCGGATAAATTCACAGTGCTTTCCTTTTTTCTTTGGGAAAGCATTTTTATTTTGTATAGAGCTACAAAAATCCTCAAATGTCATTTCATTTGAATATGCTGGGGAAAAATTTACTTTCATGCTATTTTTATTTTTTTGAATCTCCGGAACATCAATACAATAAAATTGATACAATTGGCGAATATTCGGGATAAGAGCTGTAGTATCATTAAGAGGATCTGATGCTACCATCCCAAAAGAAATCGACTGCACGCCAATTTTTTGAAAAAAATAGAAAATTTCTTTCATTTGAAAAATATTATCATTTCGAATTGTAACATTTATATGTAGATAAATATTCCGATTAAGAATTTCTTTTATATTATTCTCAATTTTTGAGAATAAACCAGGAACTCATCGTATAGAGTCTTGTAACTCATTCAAAGCATCAACAGAAATATCCATATAGTCAATATTTTTTTGATCATTATGAGAAAATTTTTGCCAAAAATTTTCTCATAATGTAGAACCATTTGTAGAAAGAGATACTACAAATCATAAAGTTTTTGCAAAATATACCAAATCCCAAAATCACTTATAAATAGTTGGTTCTCATCCTGTAAAGTTAATAATTTTTCATCAAATCTTATAAAAATCCTCAATAGATTTTTTAAGTATCAATAAATCATTATCATTTATTTTTCTCTTAATTACTCAACACATATCACAAGTGGCATTACAACGATTTGTTAATCGTATTTTTGCATAATGATATTTTCAAAAATTATATATAAAACTTGCACTCTTATATGAACCATTAATATCCACAAATGAAATTCATGCTTGTCAATCATTATTCTCTAAAATATCTTGAAGCTGTTCATGTGACAACAAACGCGCATCCAATATATTGTAAAATTTCTTTGAAAAAACTTTAAGCCTCATAATTTGCTCAAAATCAGAATCCCGAGGATATACAAGCGTGGTTTTTCAGAACTTTATACTTTCTATCATACTATTATACCCTCCCATACTTACAAGCATTTTAGCCTCTTGGCGTAATTTTGAAAAATCTACAAAAAAATCTTTTATTTCTATATCTCATGAAAAAATTTCTTTTATCTTAAGAATATTCTCAGAATTATATTGTCATCATAGAGCTACATAAATTTTTGGACACTTTTGAAGCAAATTACACTTCTTTAAAAAATCACAGACAAATTCAAATCCATCTTGTCATCCTCCAAGACTTATAACAATATGGGGTTTATTTTTATAAGTTATATCTCAAAAATCATTCAATACATAACCTGTATAATATATTTTATGTTTCATTTCTTGTGGAAATATCTTATTATAGTTAACTATCTTTTCATCTCCATGAATAAGAAATCTATCAAAATGTTGCAGGATAGTGGGAAATATATTTTGAAACTCAAAAATATCTCTCACTGAAGAAAATATATACCCTGATGAATTATATTGTCGAAATAATCTAATTGCCATTAAAAAATCAGCCTGCATTCCATGGCGACCAAAAGGAAAATGCTCTACGATAAATTTTTCAATATTTCATAACGCAAAAATTTTTTCAAAAATTTTTTTTCTTTTCTGAAAAATTACATCATTAAAAGAATTTTTCTTAACAAAATAATCCTGAAACATATAGTCGGGCAAATGAATAGTTTTAATTTCTGGATGATAAAATATTTCAGCATAATTTTTTCCACTTTGCAAAAAAATTACATTATAATCATGTCAAAAATTTTTTATAAAATCCTTCATGATAGCAAAAAGTCGATTTGTATGACCCAGACCACCAAAATTATGTCCATAAAAAACAATATTCTTTTTTTTCATTATACTACAAAATTAAACTTTGCACATTGTGCATTTAATGTAAAAAATTTCTCTTTTAATTCTATTATATGTATATCTCTTGAGAAAAAATATGACAACTTTCTAGCTACATCACTTTTATTA
>JBHBSX010000004.1:0-3457 GCA_041779175.1 Candidatus Altimarinota bacterium
AACACTTTCTGCTGAAGCCTTTACTCGTAATTCTCAATAAAATTTATGATAAAAAATAGAAAAAAAGAATTACAAGATCAGGTGGCAAGCGGATTTTTGGGATTTTGGATCAAAAATTTTCGACTTTCATATCTTGCAACCGCAGTAGTGGTTTTGCTCGGATTCTTAGCAATTGTCCAAATTCCCAAAGAATCAATGCCTGAAGTGGACCTCGGAATGGTCACTATTACTACTGTATACCCTGGCGCCAATCCTGAAGATATAGACTCACAAATCACAGAAAAAATCTATGATGCTATCAAGAATATAGACGGAATTGATTCTATTACTTCATCATCTTCTCTCGGTGTTTCGAGTTTGCAAATTTCAGGAAAAACTGGTTATGAAATCAAAGATATTCGCAATGATATTCAGTCGAAAATCGAAACACTCACTTTTCCATCTGATGCTCATGATCCAAGCGTTAATACTATTGAAACCAATGCTAATATGGCGTTTTCAATGTATATTTTTGAAAAAAATAATAATGCTACCACTGATGAGCTTATGGCAAAAGCTGTTGCGCTCAGAGATCATCTCAAAAATCTTTCTCAAATTGATACTGTTTCCGTGGCATACAATCCAGCTATAGCCAGTGGAATTGGCTCATCAGCAGACGATAGCAAGTATGAAGTTGAAATTCTTATTGATCACAAGGCGCTCGAAGCTCATGGACTCACACTTTCTCAAATTTCTCAAATTATTTCAGGATTCAATACTGATATGCCGATTGGGAATTTTGATATTGAAGACAAGAGCTATGATTATAGAATTAGTGGAAAAAATATTTATGCCACTGATTTTCTCAAAACACCAATAGCCTTACCAAATGGTGGAACTATACTTCTCGGCGATATTGCCACTATTCAAAGAAAATACTCAAGCGATCAACACGCTCAGGTTATTATCAATGAAAACAATGAAATAAAATCCTATAAAGCCATTGGTCTGGCACTTTCCAAAACTGACAGCGCTTCGATTTTTGGTGCTGCAGAACAAGCCAAAACAGAAATTGAAAAAATTTTTCAAGAACAAGAATATAAAAATTATGGATATTTTTATACTTCTGATATTGCTGATATTATCACTACAGATTATATTGATCTTTTAAAAAATTTTCTCTCAACTATTGCTCTGGTTTTTGCGGTAATGCTTGTATTTGTTGGATTTGCGGATTCGCTTTTTGCCACACTTATGCTTCCGCTCGCATTTCTTGGAACTTTTATCATGCTCAATTCATTGGGTTATACCATGAATATGCTAACCAATTTTTCCCTGATTATTGCGCTTGGTATTGCTATTGATACTATTATTGTATTCGTTCAGGCGGCAAGTGCCAAACTCAAAATCTGATACGATCCACAAACCGCAATTATTCTCGCGTTTAAAGAATATGCTATGTCAATTATTGTCGGAACACTTACCACTATTATGGTATTTATTCCGATTATGAGCCTTCCAGGTGTAATGTGACGCTTTCTCGCATTTATTCCTGTGACGATTTTTGGTGTATTATTTTTTGGACTTTTATTTGCACTGACTATTAACGGGGCATTGTACAAATGATTCGTTCGTCCGCGCAAACACTATTCCGAAGATGCTACTGCACTTGAATACGCCACAGAAGAACAAAGAGAATTACTTCTTCTTGAACGCGAAGGAAAAATCTTGAAAAATAATGATGATTTTTCTTTGCGTGCAAAAATTATTCATGGAATGACAGATGGTTACAGAAACTTCATGAATACAGCTATTCGCATGAAAAGTTTTCGCCTTCTTTCCATTGCTATTCCTGTTATTTTCTTCTTTCTTGGTTTCAAAATTATTGCACCGCATATCAATTTTGAATTAATGCCAGCAGAAGATACGAATCAATTAACTTATTCTATTGAAGCCACCACAGGGACAAATACCGACGCAATGAATACACTTGTTGGCGATATTTCTCAGATTTTTACATGATATCCTGAAATTATCAATGTTGCCATTGTTACCAAAGGAAATACTACTAGCATTGATATCAATCTCACAAACAAAGACGAAAGAGAAAAAAATAATCAAAAAACCGCATTTCAGCTTGAAGATGAACTCGCAGCCAAACTTGCAAGCCTTGAAGCAAAATGATTAAAAGTTTCGGGTGGTATGCCAGCAACTGGTCCAGCAGGTTCTAGCGCCGTTGGTATCAAACTTCAAGCCGAGAATAATAGCGATTTACAATCCCTCATTGCCACAGCAAAAGATTTTGAAAAATATCTTGACTCACTTCCAGAAACCAAGAATATTACCAATTCCTCAGAAGACACACCAGGACAATTTGTTTTTACTCTCAAAAAAGATCTACTCACACAACAATGAATTAGTCCAGCAATGATTTATCAAACCATTGCACAATATTCTAATGGTCTCAAAGTTGGCGAAATCAAAGACAATGGTTCTGATATTGATGTGGTTATCAAAGATAATTCTTTTACAGAAAATATCACGCCGGACATGATTCTTTCTATTCCGCTCAATTCTTGAAAAAATACTTATAGAATAGGAAATTTCTTGGAAATCAAGCCACAAAACGCTATTGCCAGCATTACTCGTGAAGATGGAAAAATCGAAATTTCTCTCGGTGCAGATCTTGTTGATGGTGCCAATTCTATTGCTATCAATCAGCAAATTCTGGATTATGCTGCCAAATATGATTTTCCTCAAAATATTTCATATTCTTCAGGTGGCGCACAAAGCGAAAATTCTGATCTCATTATTTCAATGGTTACTTCGCTCGTGCTCGCGCTTATCGGGATTTTTGCAGTTCTCACTTGGCAATTCAATTCTTATGCCAAACCAGCAATTGTGTTTTATTCGGTATTTATGGCAATTCCATTCGTGCTTCTTGGACTTCTCATTACGGGCAATCCATTTTCTCTTATGTTTGGAATCGGATTTATTGCGCTTATGGGAATCTCGGTAAATCACGGAATTATTCTTCTTGAAGGCGTTGATCAGAATCTTGAAAAGGGAATGGACGGATTTATGGCTCTAATCGAATCGAGCGCCTCTCGTCTTGAACCTATGATTCTTACTACACTCACAACAGTTCTCGGAATGATCCCTCTGACTATGACGGGCGCAATGTGGGCTGGACTTGCTTGGACAATTATTTTTGGTCTTATGGCAACCACATTTATTGCACTTTTCTCACTTGGATCACTCTATTATGAACTTTTTGTAAAAGAAAAAAAGCAAAAACCTTCATTGATTAAAAGAATTTTTGCAAAAATTTTTAAGAAAAATCCAAAAAATCAAAAACGAGAAATCAATAATCAAAAACCAACCGAATAGGTTGGTTTTATTGTAGCCAAAATTATGTGTTATAAATGAAGAATTAAGAATAAATAATGAAAATTTTGGTTTTTATTTTTTTAAAAAA
>JBHBSX010000005.1:0-3885 GCA_041779175.1 Candidatus Altimarinota bacterium
CTTTTCTTCTTGCTTGTTTTCAATTTCTTGTTCTTTGTTTTTTATTTCTGTTTCTTTTTGTTTTCTTTCTTCAATTTTTTTATTTAATTCAGCTTTTTTAGTATTAAGTTCACTAATTTTATTACTTAACTCCACTTCCAAACCCAGCACTCCTGAACCTGTACCCAAAAGTCATCCTTTGAAAGCATTAACCCATGAATCTTTTTTTGCATTAGCAATCGCTTTTTCTAAAGATCGTACAGATGCACCTAATGATTGAACTTCTGATCTCAGTCAATCTTCTTGCGAAACAATATTTGCATGCTCTGATTCTAATTTTACTTTTTCCCCTGTCAGAGTAACAATATTTTGTGACAATTCGGTTATGGTCTTGTCATAATTTTGAATTTTCAGATTTGATGCCGCGATAGCATGATTATGAACACCAACTGCATTATTCCACTTGTTGACCTCGCCCTTATTACTCTCTTTTTTTCCTTGTTCGCTTTCAGCGTCTTGCTTAAGTTGCTTCAAATCTTGAATATATTGATTCAACGTTTTATTATATCATTCAAGTACTTTGTTGATATCCATTTTAGCCCCTTGTTCATTTCTATTAGGGGCAGCAATATTTTCAGGAGGTTTAGAAGTCTTTAAGGGAGAGTTTCCTAAAAAAAATTTTTTCACGTAAAATGTATTTGCAAGAGTTTTTATCATACACCAACTTTATCACAATATTTTTTCAAAAACAAAAAATATAATATTTTTTTCTTGACAAAAAATATTTTTTTATGTATTTTTAATTTTTTTAAAAAATTTTGCGAAAAAATATTTTTTTCATATACTAAAATAAAAAATATGAACGAAGCACTACAACACATTTCATCTGAAATTCAAAAACTTGAAAATAATCTCAAAACTGTGATTTTTGGTCAAGATGAACTTATTAAAAATCTTATTATAACCATTTTTTCTGGTGGTCATGCTCTTCTTGAAGGAACACCCTGACTTGGTAAAACTCGCACTATTCGCGCACTTGCGGAGAGTTTTTCTCTAGATAATAAACGCATTTCTTTTACTCCTGATCTCCTTCCTTCTGATCTTATTGGTGCGGAGATTTTTCGGCCTAATTCTTTGAATTTTGAAATTCGAAAATGACCAATTTTTACCAATATTCTTCTTGCTGATGAAATCAATCGTACACCACCAAAAGTACAATCCGCTCTTCTTGAGGCTATGGAAGAACGACAGGTAACTATTGGAATCGAAACTATTCAACTCCCGAAACCATTTTTTGTATTTGCAACACAGAATCCACTGGAAAATGAATGAACCTATCCTCTTCCCGAAGCACAACTTGATAGATTTTTTATGAAAATTCCCCTTCATTTTCCTGATTTTGAAAGTGAAAAAAATATTTTACAAAAAAATAATTTGCAAAATCCCCCACTAGAAAAAGTATTTTCATGACAAGAAATTCTTGAAATTCAAAATTTTCTTCAAAAAACTATTCGTGTGGATGAAAAAATTTATGATTATGTTTTGCGAATTCTCAATACCTATCGTGAACTCACTCAGCAAGACTTGTATTTTTCAACTCATGAACCACTACTTACCTATTGACCTTCCACGCGCGCCTGAATTTCCCTTATTCGTGGTGCCAAGGTTCGTGCTGTTCTTGAGGGGCGTGATTATGTACTACCAGAAGATATAAAATCATGTGCACATGAAATTATTAATCATAGAATCGGACTTTCGTATTTTGCTATTTCTGAAAATTTTTCTCCAAAACAAATTACAGAAAAAATTTTGGATTCTGTAAAAATTTTAGACTAAAAAAACGCCAAAAAGGCGTTTTTTTATGGCCAGGCCATTTTTAGACCAGCCTCCAAATCATGATTCGCGCGAGTTTCGCCATTTGGCATAGCATTTTTTGCTTTTTCGACTGCTTCAGTCTCGCGAGCTTTCTCTAATCATTTTTTAACTGATGTTTCATAACTATTAGTTTCTGGATTTTTTTCTATTTCTGTTGTTTTTTTCTCATTATTCTCATTATTCTCATTTTGTTTTTTTGCATTTTCAGAGCGTGTTGGATTAGCTGCTTCATCAGCAACTTCGTTTCCAATATTAAATTCCCATGCATTTTTTTCTAATTTTTCTTTTTTCATATTATCGACCACCTCAGATTCTCGTGGTCAAAATTCAAATCATCATCTTGCCATAAAAAAGTTTTAAAAATAAAAAATCTAAGACAATCATAACATATTTTTTATTTTTTTGCAAATTTTTTAAAAAATTTTATCAAAATATTTAAAAAACTCTATTTTCACCCCATTTTTCTTTGTTTTCCGAAAATCTTCAGACAAAGAAAAATCGCCCCTTATAGGGGCTAAAATTTTTATAATGAATAATGAAAAATGAAAAATTTATAATTTTTAAAAAATTCCCTTTCAACATTAGTCAAGGGAATTTTATTTTTCTTAATACTTCAAAATTTTTTAAAAAAATTTTATTTCATGACTTCAGCAACTACAAGCGGAACATTTTTATCAAAAGCATTTGGAATCACTTCATCGGCGGTTGGATTTTGTACACATTGTGCAATAGCTTCTGCGGCTTTAATTTTCATTTCATCAGTAATTTTTTTCTTACCATATTGAAGTACGCCCTTAAAAATCCCAGGAAACGCCAATACATTATTTACTTGATTCGGAAAATCAGATCGCCCCGTTCCTACAACTGCTGCGCCAGCCGCCTTTGCTTCATCAGGCATAATTTCAGGCATTGGATTCGCCATGGCAAAAATAATTGCATCTGTATTCATAGTGCGAACCATATCAGCCGTAAGAGCACCAGCCACAGAAACACCAATAAACACATCAGCCCCACGAACCGCATCAGCAAGCGAACCAGAGATATTGTTTTTATTTGTTATTGTAGCGATTTCTTGTTTTTCGGCATTGAGATCAGTACGATCCTTTGAGATAATCCCCTTGGAATCAGACATAATAATATCATTCACGCCGTATTGGAGCAAAAGCTTGGCAATAGCCGTACCAGCCGCACCTACGCCATTCATAGCGATTTTGAGAGTTTTAAATTCACGGTTCGTTACCTTACAAGCATTGATCAACCCCGCAAGCGTCACAATAGCCGTTCCATGCTGATCATCATGCATTACAGGAATATCAAGTTCTTCCTTGAGACGATTTTCAATCTCAAAGCAACGAGGTGCAGAGATATCTTCAAGATTGATTCCACCAAAAGTATCTGCGATATTTTTGACTGTTTTGATAAATTCTTCCGTATCTTGTGTTCCAACTACAATAGGAAAAGCATCAACCCCGCCAAATTCTTTAAAAAGCACACATTTCCCTTCCATAACAGGCATAGATGCTTTGTGACCGATATTTCCAAGCCCAAGAACCGCCGAACCATCAGAGATAACTGCAACCGTGCGAGATTTGAGGGTATAGTCATACATTTTGGTAGCATCTTTTTGGATTTCGCGACACGGTTCTGCCACACCAGGCGAATACGCCCAAGAAAGATCCTCACGAGTTTCGATTTTTGCATTTGATTCAGTGCGAAGTTTTCCTGCATATTTTTTATGCATTTCAAGTGATTTTTGATAAATATCTGACATAATATTGATTTAAAAAGTGAAGTAATTATATAAATTTTTTATAAAAAAGCAAATAAAATGAGACAAACTCTCATAAAACTTATATAATTCTTATATTAAAAAGTTCTATTATATTTCTTTGTAAATAATATTTTTGAGCCATACACCAAGAATTATAAGCTGGGGAAATTTTTCAAAAATTATTTTAGAATTGATTTTTGGAAAAATAATTTATTTCACAAAAAATTCTTATTCATAAATGAAAACAAAGACTATCAACA
>JBHBSX010000006.1:0-9031 GCA_041779175.1 Candidatus Altimarinota bacterium
TAAAATTTTTTAAAAAATTTCAAAATCCCTTTTATTATATACTTTTTTACAAAAAATCAAGGAAATTCGTGATTTTGTAGGGATTTCGGGGAAAAGATTTTGAAAAAATATTCTTATTGATTTTTTACTCAACTTTCATATAATCCCAATATTCTTAATTTATTTATTATGCATGCATTTGTAGACTGGATTTTGGCGATTTTTGCTGATATGGGATATATAGGGATTTTTGTGATGATGACCATTGAATCAAGTTTTATTCCTTTTCCTTCGGAAGTTGCCATGATTCCAGCGGGAGCTTTGGCGAGTGCTGGGCAGATGAGTTTTTGGGTGGCATTTCTTGCTGGAACGGCTGGTGCTTGGCTTGGTGCGAGTATTAACTATATAATTGGTTATTATCTTGGGGCTCCAGTTTTAAAAAAATTTATTGAAAAATATGGAAAATTTGTGTTTTTAAAATTGGAGCATTATAATCAGGCTGAGGAATATTTTCGAAAAAATGGTGGAAAAACAACACTAATTGGGCGTTTTATTCCTGGTGTTCGTCAGATTATTTCACTTCCTGCTGGTGTTTTTAAGATGAATTTTGCCAAATTTTCACTGTTTACTATTATTGGCGCAGGAACTTGGAATTTGATTTTATTGGCAATTGGTTATTTCTTTAATGAACAAAAAGATTTGCTTTTGGAAAATCTTAAAATCTTTGGTGTGGTTTTATTGATTTTTGTTCTGATATATATTGCATATCATATTTGGGCAAAGAAAAAATTTTCAGAAAAAAAATAAAATCTCCTTTTTGGAGGTTTTTTTATTTTTTCTTGTTTTGCAATTTTAAATTTTTTTATATAATTAAAAATATTTTAAAAATTTTTATGAAAACTTTTTTACGAATTTATCAAGAATTTATAGAATTTGCTGGTTACAAGAAATTTGTTTTATTAATTTTTTTTGTTATTTTTTTCTCGGCTTTTGTTTTGATTGAGCCATTTTTTATTGCTAAAACGGTGCAGTTTTTGGAGGAATACCAACAAACTGGGATTTTTATTTTTTCTGATTTTTTGTGGTTTTTGGCTTTGTGGTTTGGTTTTATTGTATTGAGTTCTCTTCTTAATTTTTTTCATAGATACTATATCTCGGATAAGACTTCGCTAGAATTTCATAATTTTGTTGCCAAGAAGTATATCAATAAAATTTTTTATATGAGTATTGGTGATGCGGTAAATAAAAAAACAGGAAGTCTTTATAAGGATTTTGATCGCGGGGCGTGAGCGTTTTTTCAGACAAGTTTTTTCTTTTTTGGTTCTTTTTTAAAAAATATTCTTGCATTTTTTATTGCTTGTGGAATTCTGTTTGTTTTTAGTTGGAAAATGGCAATTGCTGCTCTGATTATGATGCCTTTTATGGCTTTGACTGGTTGGATTGTTGCAAAAAAAACGCGTGAACCGCAAACGCAAAATAATAAATTATGGACAAAGGCTTTTGGACATATTGGAAATTTTTTCTCCAATATGCAATTGGGGAAAATCTTGCGCTTGGAAGGAGAGTTTCGTGATAAATTTGTTAGTGAGATAGACAATGCATTATATTTGCAAAAATTTGTATCTCGTTGGTGGTCTGTTTCTGATATTATTACTTCAATTTTTGTGCTTATTGCTCGCTTTTTGGTAATTGGATTGGGAATTTATCTGATTATGCAGGGCGAGTTGATGATTTCTGGTTTGCTTTTGGTGTTTTCTTATTTGGATAGAATTTATTTTCCGATTTCATATACTTTTGGACAATTGCCAAATATGCAAAAATGGGCTTCGGAAGTGGAAGAATTCTATGGAACTTTTGAAAATACCACAGAAGAAATACCTGAAAAATGAAAAAATCTGCAAATAAAAAATGGAAATATTGAATTTAAAAATGTGAATTTTGGTTATAATTCGGATAGAAAAATTTTTGAAAATCTTTCCTTGAATATTGCTTCTGGTCAAAAAGTGGCTTTTGTGGGAAATACGGGCGCTGGAAAATCAACGATTACAAGTTTGTTGTTTCGTTTTTGGGAACCAAATTCTTGAGAGATATTTATTGATGGACAAGATATTTCTACTCTTAAAAAGTCGGAATTGCGTTCGTATATAGGTATGGTAAGCCAGGATAATAGTTTGTTTAATTTAACTATTCGTGAAAATTTATTATTTGCCAAACCAGATGCTACTGATGAGGAATTGAATTCTGCACTCAAAAAAGCTTCTGCTGATTTTGTTTTTAAGCTTAAAGATGGGCTAGAAACTTCTATTGGCGAACGAGGATTGAAACTTTCTTGATGAGAAAAACAAAGAATTAGTATTGCAAGATTATTTCTTCAAAATCCACAGATTTTGATTCTTGATGAGGCTACTTCAGCACTGGATAATAAGACAGAAATTCAAATCCAAAAAGCACTTGATGAGCTTATGAAAGGGAAAACCGCAATTATCATAGCGCATAGGCTTTCTACTATTAAAAATGTTGATAAAATTTTTATGTTGGAAAATGGTGAAATTGTGGAATTAGGAAATTATGATGAATTGGTTTTGAAGTGATGAAAATTCTCAGAACTGGCTGATCCAGCCAGATTGGTTATTGCGTAAAAATTTTTTAAAAAATCTCAAAAATTTGTATTTTTTAAAAAAGTATGCTACAATGGTGCTATGGAATATAAAACAATTTTAGAAGAACTTCTTCGCGGGAATAAATATCTTTCCCTAGCTACTGCTGATAAAAATGGTATGCCCTGGTCTTCGCCTGTGGCGTATCAGTTTGATAAGGATACAGAAACTTTTTATTTTATTTCATCGCCAACTTCTAAGCATATTCAAAATATTTCAGAAAATCCGCAAGTTGCATTTTCTATATTTTATTCTGAACAAACTGCGGGAAATGCTTTTGGAATTCAAGGGTCTGGAGTTGTTGAACGAGTGAATGCAAATGATATTCCCGTGCTTTTACGAGGAGCACTTTTATCATTGGTGTCAATGGTGGTATTGAATCGTGCACATGAATTTTATGCACTCAAGGTTAATACTATGTTTCTTCCGCATGCGGAACGCTGGAAAGAAGACAAGCCATTTCGTGTTATGGTTATTGGAGAAACAAAAAATAAACCTGAATAAGGTTTATTTTTTTTCTGGAAGCGGACATTTGAGAGATCCCCACCAATTGGCAACTTCCATGAGTCGCAATACGAGTTCTTTTCCTTCAGGCGAAAGAATATATTTCCCATTTTCTGTTTTGTGGAGGAGTCAAAAATCCACAAGTTCATAGAGTCGATCAGTAAGAATCTTGGTATTAGCATCGCCAATATTTTTTCGTATTTCAGTAAAAGTTTCTGCACCTTCAAAAACAGCATTAAGAATGAAAAGAGCCCATTTTTTGCCGATAAGTGTAAAAAGTGATTGAATATGTGGACATTCGCATTGAGGATTTCTGACCATAAACAAAACAATAAAAAAATTTTCTGAATTATACAGAAAATTTTTTTATTTGCAAATTTTTCTTTATTTTTTAAATGAAATATTGTAGAGAGTTTATTTTTATGCTAGCCCATTTTTTGTGCTTGAACTTTACTAGCTTCAGCTTTTGTAAGTGCAAGAGGAATAAATACACCAGTAAAGCCAGTCGCTTTTTTCCATTCTGCAAACTTTGAAGGATCGCCTTGTAGTGTTGGAGATTTTGTGGAACCACCAATATCTTTAGAAGCGTAATAACTATAGACATTACCATTTCCTCACATTATTTCCACATGACCATATTTTTGATTCATAGTTTTACCATTTGCATCTCGTTTTGATCGAGGACTTTGATTAGTGCCACTTCCACTAAAAGTCAGAATAGCACCAGGTGGAATTTCATTAATGCTATTCACTGGAACTTCCATGAAACGAGAGTCATTTTTCATCATTCCATACCATTGATTCCCATGTCCACGCGGGGGGTTTTGCATACCAAAACTTTTGAGAATCATATGAACTGCACGACCACAAGAATCAGGCCCACTT
Organism: Candidatus Altimarinota bacterium; assembly: GCA_041779175.1. Classification (GTDB taxonomy): domain Bacteria; phylum Patescibacteriota; class Gracilibacteria; order BD1-5; family UBA2023; genus GN02-873. Next base: position 4,026 of record JBHBSX010000006.1, read on the forward strand.
TGATGTGCACGAATTTCTGTGGCAATTTTTCGAGAAAGGGGGGTACTGATATAGTTTTTTATGAATTCAACTTTTGTGTCATTCTCAATATATTTTCCAGTTGATCGTTGTTTTTCATAATCAAGAATTTTTTGAGAAGGGTTGTGTACTGGAACACTTCATGAAGAATTGAGTGAATGTCCGCTTTTTTGTGTGCTATCAGCAGGAAAAAAATCTACAGTTCCAGTTTCTTTGTTATAAATAATGAAATCTCATTTTTTGAATTCCAATGCTGTTTCATCAAGATTGATAATAGGGCGAAAAGCCTCACGAATTTTTTCTACATCAGAGGCGTTTCGCACGGTAACTCCCTTTTCAATATCAATTCATTGGAAAATTCCAAGCATTTTTGAGAAAAATTCTTGTAGCTTATTTGGTTTGTCTCCATTTTCTCCAAGAATTCCAGAGAAAAACCCTCCGCCAAACTTAGTAAGAGTGTCTGAAAGATTGCGAAGCATATCAGCAAAACCTGCAAGTGTCTCTTGTTTTTGAGGGTGGTTTTCTGGCATTTTCATAATTGGTTCTGTGTTATGAGATTTTTGTTGTTCAGGAGTGGTATTTGGTTTTTCCATATGTATGTTATAATAGTATTTTTAGTATTTTATCATAATATTTTCCAGTTGTCAAATATTTTGTTAATTTTTTTAGGGCTATCAAGGATATGATCTCAAATGTTTGTATGTTATTTAAAATCCTTAGTTTGCTATGTTTGGTGTTTATTTATCTTCCTTTAAGATGGGGAAAGGGGAGAGTATGTAGAGAATAAAAATATTTTTAAAAATTTTTAAAAATATAATTATAAAAATTCCTCCACAGAAGGTTTAAAAAAGAGAAAATAATAATTTCAGGAAAAATATTTTCCACTCAAAAGTTATCAGCATATTGTTGAAGGTATTTTTTGGACTTTGGACAAATTCATTGTTTTGATGTAATAATATATGAGTATATAATAATTATAAATACTAAGAATAAATTTTATTTTTAGAAAAATTTTTTAAAAAAACTACAAAACCAAAAAATATAGCCTTTTAGAAATGATTGGAATTGTGTTAAGAATTTTTATGGAAAGAATTTTAAAAAAATTACCAATGTGGAGTTGGTAATTTTTTTTTAAGGAATTAAATTATTATGAAAATGCTTGTCAGAAGGAGTCCATTGTTTTTTAAATAGCCGATTTAAGAAACTAGTAGAGTTATCAACTCTTGCTACAAGATGATAATGAGGAGGGTTTCATTCTGTAATAACAAAAATCTCTCCATCTGCACGCATTTCTTCAAGTACTTGCGTAAGGGCTCGTTCGAAAATTTTTGCATCATTTCATGACAATGCTATCTCCTTTCCAGTCTTTTTTTCAACTAAGATTCCACCATTCATTCGCAAATCAACAGAAATTCCATACATGTGAGTAGAATTTTTTGAAGCATTTGCCAAATTTTTTAAATATTCTTCATCTCTGCTTATGGAGGTGATAGTAAGCATTGGTGTATATTTTCTACTCAAATCTCCTTCTTTTCTAAGTTTTTTTGAAAGTCTTTCATGAATATTGGCAATCATTGAGTGTCATGCTTCATGGAGTTTAACATAGTCAGGATCATTTCCATTGCCAATTTTTTCTCCATCATCACTTGATCCCACATGAATCATTTGATATGAATAATCACTTGGCTTGATCTCAAGCGAAGGAAAATGTGCGAAATCTTTTTTGGTTTTTGCTTTTTTTAAATCGTATTTTGTTGCAAATTCCTCTAAATATTCATTAAAAATAGGTTGCCATCTTTTTGGTAAAGTAGTAATCCCAAACTCCCCCGAAAGATATTTTCCTTCGAGTTTTTCTATGTTTTCTGGAGCTCTAACACTATAAAATCTTTTGATTTTTTCTGATTTGGAAAGGGGTTTTTGAATTTCTGATGATTCTGACGATTTTTTGTTTTCTTCCAAATTTTTATCATCATTCAAAGTACTGTTATTGGAAGTTTTTTGATGGGGTTCTTTTTCTAAAACATTTATCCTTAAGCGAGAATGAATTGGTGTATATTTTTTTTCTATTGGTTGTAAAGATGTATTTGAGATTTTTGCGTTAATTGCATCTGTCATGGCTTGCGCCTGAAAAACATATTTTCAGGACTCGTGTCCATAATTTTTGATACTTTTTGATTTTTGTGCAAACTGCGTAAAAAATACAAAAACATCATCTCACATATTTTCATTGTAATGAACGCCCATGCTTTTTTGTAATGCTTTTTTGTCTGGATATTTTTTTAAAAATGCAATAATAGCTGTGCTTATATCTGGTTCGCCTACATTATAGGCATTTATAAGTGCCCAAATCATAAAATGTTTTTTTGCATCATCAGTATTTCCGTCAAAATAAGCATCGGCAATCTTTTGTGTATGTTTTTTATTCATGCGTGTGAAATCATCGCGCAAAAGATTTTTAGCTATTTCTACCTGATATATATAGGATGTTTTTACTTCCTCTAATGGCCATCATTCTGGATTGGCAACAGGACTTGCTATAATTGATGGCATGAGCTGCATTATTCCTATAGCACCAACAAGGCTTTGAGATGAGTTATCAAAGCTTGATTCTGCTGCAACAAGCCCAGTAATATGTTGAGAGATAAGAGCATCAATTACTTTATCTCCTGTGAGATTTTTGAACATATCTTCCAGATATTCCTTTCTATTTCGACCTTTTTCATCACCTGGGACTTTTGCTCTCATATTTCATAGACTTTTTTCCACTCGGGTTTCTGGTTCTGTTATTGCACGAATGGGCATATCCCGTTCTTGAGAAGAGATATTATATTTTTCTCCAAGTTCTTTTCTTTTTTGGTCACGGAATGCTTGTTTTTGAGTCTCGGCCATATTCTTCCAATTTTTTGGCAAATCAAAAATTCCATCAATAATTTTTCCTTCTTTGTCCATGAAAAAATACTGACCTCATTTCATTTCCAGAAAAAAATGCGCATAAGAGTTAACATTATTTTTCATAATTTCTCCAGAATTCATAACACGAGGATCTCGTTCTTGGGCTTCAATTGATGGTGCATCATCATTAGTTAGGTGATAGACAAGAAACGAAGTGCTTCCAACTACCATAGAAAAGCCTGTGGCAATAAGAATTTTTCTGGTTCTTTCTCTTGTTGTATTGATAGTAGGGATATTGAAATATTTTTGAAAATTAAATCTACTATTGTTTTGTTCATTATTATCAGGATTTTGTCTCATAGTGTGATATAAGTTTAAATATAAAGATATTATACAATATAAATAATTTTTGTCAATTATTATTTTGATTAAAAATTTTTGTAAAAATCTCCCATTACGAGAGATTTTTCTTTTTTTCTAAAAATTTTGCAATACATTGTCCAATCAAAAATCCAAAGATGGCAACTATAAAGCCAAAAAAGTGAGGAGGCATTTCGAGAATAGTTTCCATTTTGAGAATGAATTCACAAAGAATCCAAGTAAAAATTCCTGAAATCATTGCAATAATTGCAGAAAGAGTATATACTTTTTTGAAAATAATAGCCATAACAAGGGGAACAAATGCGCCAGCAAGAGTCACTTTGTATGCATTTTCCACCATCTCAAAAATATTTGCTTCACTATGATGATATTTATACATCACAAATCCAATAATAATCAAAAAGAAAATTCCAACCGTTATCCGCGTGTAGAGAAGTGCTTTTTTATCAGAAATTTTCCCAAGAAATGGGCGTAAAATATTTTCCATAAAAAGTGCTGAAGGTGCCAAAAGCGTTCCACTCGCTGTTGACATAATTGCTGAAAGAAGTGCTCCAAAAAACACTACCTGAATAAATACGGGCGTGTGTTCAAGAATAAGTGTTGGCAAAACGCGTTGCGTATCGCTGGCATTTGCTATAATATCCGGTGCCACCAAAAGGGTAGCATAGCCCAACATAATAGGTAAAAATGCAATAATAATATACAAGCTTCCACCAACAATTCCTCCGAGTCGCGCATTGTTTGCACTATTTGCCGAGAGAACTCGCTGAAACACATCTTGCTGTGGAATAGAGCCAAATCCCATAGTAAGAACCGCTGCAATAATAGCAATTATCGCTGAAACTGATATTCATTCAGGAAAAATATCAAATTTTCCCGCCTCTACTGCTGCTTGTACAACACCTCAAAATCCATTAGCTCCAGGCAAATTGCTTACAAAAATAGCTGAAATAAGAAGTCCAATAAAGATAATTATCATCTGAAAAAAATCAGTAATTGCCACAGACCACATTCCACCAAAAATCGTATAAACAAGCACAATAACACCACCAAGAATCGACCATTGCATTTGCGTAACCGCATCTAATGCGCTACCAGTGGTAAGAATATCAAAAATCAGACCAAGTGCCACAATTTGTGCAGAAACCCAACCAATATATGAAAGTAAAATCATCACAGACGCAGCAAACTCTACCTTTCGTCAGTATTTGAGCTTATAAAAATCTCCCAGCGTTTTGATTCCTGCTTGATATAAGGGTTTTGCAAAAAATAAACCAACAAGAATAAGACAAAGTCCCGCACCAAATGGATCTGCCATGATTCCAAGAAGTCATTCTTCTTGAAAAGTTGCTGAAGTTCCAAGAATGGTTTCTGATCCAAACCAAGTGGCAAAAGTTGTCGCAATAACGATATAAAGCGGAAGTCATCGCCCCGCAAGAATATAATCCGTATCGTTTTTTACTTTTCTAGCAGCAAAAATACCGATACCAATGGAAATAAGAATATATATAAAAATCCAAAAAATAAGAGCATTCATTATAATAAAAATTAAAAATTAAAATATTTTTTGAATTTTTATGGAAAAAAGAAAATTTCTTGTGCTTGTTGCTTAAGGATGCGATTTTTTTGCATTATTTGGGGTTATTTTTTAAAATAAAAATAGATATTATGAAAAAAGACAAAAAGTCAAATAATTTTTTTAAAAATTTTTGCAA
>JBHBSX010000007.1:0-8190 GCA_041779175.1 Candidatus Altimarinota bacterium
ATTTTTTACTCATCGTAAAACATCACATCAAATACTATCTATATAGTTGACACTCTATATTTTTTTTATACAATGAAAAAAATATAAACATATGCAAAAACTTTCTTCTATTTCCATTTGTTGACTTGACTGACATCATATTGATGTGGAAGTTGATGTTACAAAATGAATGTGACAATTTACTATTGTTGGCCTGGCTGATACAGCCATTCAATAATCTCGCGAACGCGTGCGATCAGCATTAAAAAATTCAGGTTTCAAATTTCCTTCTGCTTCCAGAATCACAGTCAATCTGGCACCCGCAGATATTAGAAAAAAATGACCATTATACGACCTCCCTATTGCTCTTGGTATTCTTGGAAAGGAGTTTGACTTTCTTGGCGATATTGTCGACAATTCATTTTTTGTTGGCGAATTAGCACTTGATGGATCTATTCGTTGAGTAAATGGAATTTTACCAGCTGTGATTTTTGCTCGACAAAAAGGGAAAAAATATTTTTTCTTGCCTTATGAAAACGCAACAGAAGCGTCCATCATTCCATGAATTGAAATCATAGGTGTCGAAAGTCTTGTCGAAGTTGTCGACTATCTTGTCGGTAAAAAATTATTATCAAATAAAAAAGAAATAGAAATATTTACCCAAGAAACGGAAGATAATTTTATAGATTTTTCCACTATTCTCTGACAAGAACAAGCCAAACGAGCTATTATTATTGCAGCAGCTGGTGGACATAATATTATACTTCAATGACCTCCAGGATCATGAAAAACCATGCTTGCAAAAGCATTAGCTGGCATACTCCCTGATATGGAAATAGAAGAAAAAATTGAAGTATCTAAAATATATTCAGTAGCAGGATTGCTTTCCAAACAAAAACCACTTATCCATAATAGACCTTTTCGTTCCATTCATCATACCGCAAGTGAAGCCTCAATAATAGGATGAGGACGCGATTCTCGTCCATGAGAAATTTCTTTGGCACATAAATGAGTTTTATTTTTGGATGAATTTCTTGAATTTCCTAAGAATCTTCTTGAAACACTTCGTCAGCCATTAGAAGATGGAAAAATTATTATCAATAGAATACAACAAAGTTCTGAATATCCAGCAAAATTCTCACTGGTATGAGCACTCAATCCTTGTCCTTGTTGATTTTTTGGAGATAAAGAGAAAAAATGTATCTGTTCATCAAATGCTATAGAAAAATATCGTTCAAAGCTATCTGGCCCCATGATGGATAGAATAGATATTAGCGTTAATGTTCCACGAATTAGTGTGTCGGAATTGTCAAATGTCGACAAAAAATGACAAACTTCTGTCGAAGTTCGACAAATAATAAAAAATGCTCGACAATTACAAAAAGAACGCTTTCATGGAACAAAATTTTTCTCAAACTCCGATATGGATAATATAGCCATAGACAATCTTGCCAATATATCGACAGAAGCAAGAAATATTGCCATTCAATCGACAGAAAAATTACACCTCTCAACTCGTGTATACTATAGAATACTCAAACTCTCAAGAACAATTGCCGACATAGAATGATCAAAAAATGTCGAAGTTCGACATATACTCGAAGCACTTTCTTATAGATGAAACAACTAATATGAAAAAAATACTCTATATCAACGCCCTTCCTGATGATTTTGTTTTCATATCTTTTTTATGAGATACAGTTATAACAGAAAATATTTCTCTCCCCTTTTTAGAATTTGCAGAAAATTTTCCAAAAATTCTTTCCAAAAAATTTTTGGAAAATTCTTATGAAGAAATTTGGTTTTTTTCTTGACCAGGACCATTTACTAAAATGAGAATAATAAGCCTTACGATCAATACCATAAAGTTCTCATATCCAAATATCATAATCAGATCATGTCACTTTTTTGAATATTTTAAAAATTCTCCAAAAACACCATTACTGGAAGCTAATGCAAAAGAATTTTTATATTTATGACAAAACAATGAAGAAGTTTTTTGCGAAAAAAATAATTTGCCAATTTGAGAATATACATGAATTATCGACACAACTTCGACAAACTTCGACAAATTTCGACAATTTATTCAATGAACATCGACATATGAAGCTTTTGTCAACAATCCTGTCGAAATAGAAAAATTTTTTAAAAAAATTTCACCCACAAATCTCGCACAACCCATTTATATCAAGCCACCACATATCACGTATGCAAACAAATAATAATATTTTTATTTCTGATAAAAACCCCCTACTCATCATCAGACAACACTATATTTATAAGATTTTTATTGCCCTATTTTTATGAATATCTTTATTTATTAGTATTATTATAATGTTATTATCTGATACTATCATAACAATTCTATGAGGTAAAATCTTTTGGTTAATACTATCATTATTTTGGATTATTTCCCTTGCTATTGCTTTTATATTCTGGATCAATTCAGAACTTGATATTATTATACTTACAGAAGACAATATTGTCGCTCTAAAACAAAATTCCTTTCTCAATCGAGAACATATAGAAATTGACTATACAAAAATTCAAGAAATAAAATCACAAACCATAGGAATACTACCAACTCTTTTTAATTATGGAAAAATTACCATAAAAACAGCAACAGGAAGCCAAGATATACAGTATAATTATATCTGAAATCCTTCTGAAACTATCAAAAATATCAACACTATAATACAAACAAAACAAAAAATACTTTAAAAAATAAAAATAAACTTGCATTTTTTATAAATCTTTCTATAATGAGACTAATTCTCATTTGAGAAAATTATTTAAAATTTTTATTATGTACGACGTTATTATTATTGGTGCTGGTTCTGCAGGACTTCCTGCTGGGATGTATGCAAGCCGCTATAAGCTCAAAAATATTATTATTGGTGAAATGCCTGGTGGAGCCCTCTCTACTTCTCACTGCGTTGAAAACTATCCAGGAACCCTTTCAGCACCTGGAGCAGAGATTATGCAAAATTTTAAAATTCAAGCTGAAAATGCTGGATCAGAATTTTTACAAGATCGTGTCGAAGGTGTATCGAAGATTGGCGAAGATCACTTTCAAGTGTCGACAATGTGAGGAAAAAACCTTGAAGCAAAACGAATTATTTTAGCAACTGGTAATACCTATAAAATGCTTGGTGTTCCTGGAGAAAAGGAATTCTATGGGCAAGGTGTATCATATTGTGCAACATGTGACGGAAATTTTTATAAAAACCTCAAGGTTGGTATGGTAGGAGCAGGGAATACAGCCATTACAGAAGCTCTCTATCTTGCAGAAATTGCAAAAGAAGTGCATATTTTTGTACGATGAGATATTATTCGTGCTGAAAATTCTTGGGTGGAAAAAGCAAAAAAACATGAAAATATCATATTTCATATGAATACCCAAGTTAGTGAGGTGCAGGGGAGTATTATGTGAGTAACCGGAGTAAAGCTTAATACTGGCGAAATTATTGCACTTGATGGAGTATTTGTGGCAATTGGATCAACACCAATAACTTCACTTGTAGATAGCCTTGCACCTGAAAAAGATACTGAAGGATATCTCATTGTTGATAAACGTCAAGAAACCACTATTTCTGGATTATATGCCGCAGGAGATGTAACTACTAATTCCAATAAATTTCGACAAACTATTATGTCAGCAGCAGAAGGTTGTCTTGCGGCTAATAGTATTCATGAAGATATTATGAAATTATCAAAATAAAAACCTCAATTGAGGTTTTTATTTTGATAATTATTAACTATTATATCGATATGTCGAAGTTCGACAAAATATAATAAATACATCGACAACCACTGACAAAAGTTTTTAAAAATGTCGAAGTTTGTCGAAGTTAAAAAAATAATCCGTAAAATGGATTATTTTTTTCGTTCATTTAGATATTTCTGTAATGCTTTTGCAGTATAACTTTCTTCAACTTTCAAAATTTTTTCTCTTGGGCCAGCAAAAACAAGACTCCCACCAGCATCACCACCACTTGGACCAATATCAATAATAGCATCAGTATTAGCAATAATATCAAGATTATGTTCAATAATTATAACACTATTTCCTTTAGCCACCAAAGCATCTAAGATATCTAAAAGCTTTTGTACATCAGCAAAATGAAGACCTGTTGTGGGCTCATCAAGAATATACAGAGTTTTTCCTGTGGAACGTTTAGAGAGATCAAAGGCAAGCTTAATACGCTGTGATTCTCCACCAGAAAGCGTGGGTGCAGATTGTCCAAGAGTAATATAACCAAGACCAACTTCAATTAATACATCCAGAACACGCTTAATTCGCGGAAAAGATATAAAAAATTCAGACGCTTCCTCGATAGTCATATCAAGAACCTCTGCAATATTTTTTCCTTTAAAAGTAATTCACAAAGTATCCTGATTATAACGGGTACCATGGCATGATTCACACTCCACATAAACATCTGGCAAAAAGTGCATTTCTATCTTTTTTGTACCACTTCCTTCACATACCTCACATCGACCACCTTTAGTATTAAAAGAAAATCTCCCCGCATTAAATCAACGCGTTTTTGCATCTACTGAAGCCGCAAAAACTTCTCGAATATAAGTAAAAACTCCTGTATATGTAGCAACATTGGAATGTGGCGTACGACCAATAGGGGATTGATCAACAATAATCGCCTTATCAATATATTCCATTCATTCAATCTTGTCAAATTTTCACACTGGCAATGAACCTTTATTAAAATGGTTCAAAAGAGCATTGGATAATATATCCATTACAAGAGAGGACTTTCCAGAACCAGAAACTCCTGTAACCACTGTCATGCATTTCAAAGGAAATCTCACATTGATATTTTTCAAATTATTTTCCTTTGCACCATATATCGACAAAAATTCTTTTGTCGAAGGTTTGGCGAAGTTTTGTCGAACAATACTCTTTTTTCATGACAAATATAATCATGTCGATGTCGAACAATTGTCGACCAATTCATTATATGTACCAGAAAATATAATTTCCCCACCATGAACTCATGCACCAGGACCAATATCAATAATATAATCAGATTCTCTCATAATATCTTCATCATGTTCGACAACTATGACAGTATTTCCAATTTCTGCAAGTTTCTTGAGATTTGCAATAAGCATATCATTATCTCTCGGGTGCAAACCAATAGACGGCTCATCTAAAACATATATAATTCCTTCTAGACGAGTCCCAATTTGTGTGGCGAGACGAATACGCTGTGATTCTCCACCAGAAAGTGTATTTGCTCTACGAGCCAATGTTACATAACCAAGACCCACTCATTGTAAGAACTCCAATCTTTCAACCACATTTTTAAGAATACCCTTTGCAATAGTTTTTTCAGATTCTGATAATTCTAATTTTTTAAAGAAATTCAAAGATTCATCGACAGACATGGAAGCAACTTCGCCAATATTTTTTCAAGCAATTCTCACATGAAGAAATTCCTTCTTAATTCTATATCATTGACAAGTTCGACACTCTTTTTCTGTAGCAAATTTACCAAAATGTTTAATATAAGCATCAGTTTTTCATTCACTATCAAAATACCTTCTTTCAAGATTTGGAATTACACCCTCAAAGCGAACTGTGTGATATGAATCTTTTGCAATAGGAAATTTCCCTTCAACACCATAAAGAATCATATCTTTTTGTTTTCGTGTAAGCTCTTTATATGGTATATCTTGTGGAATTTTTTTTGCCAAACAAACTTGTTCCAAAATGGAAGCATAATACGGAGATGACCATGGGAGAATAGCACCATCATGAAGAGATGAATCCTCATCAACAATGCCCAACTCCTCAAAAGTTGTACGATAACCTAATCCTGAACACGCCTCACATGCACCATAATGAGAATTAAAAGAAAAATTTGATAAAGAAACTTCACCCAAAGAATAATCACAAATGGCACAAGAATTTTTTAAAGAATATTTTTTGGAAAAATTTTCATCCGGAAAATATATTTCAATAACACCAGAAGTTTTTTCCGAAGCCAACAAAAGTGAATCTCGAAAACGTGTTTCAAAATGAGAGTCATCATCCTTCTTTATCAATCGATCGACAACAATCGACACTTCTTCGACATCAATTATATCATCATTATCAATAAAATTATCAGCGACCGATTTAAGTTCATTATTATAAATAAATCTCACAAATCCTTTGTCAGCAATAACAGAAGCAATTGAGGATAGTGTAAATTCCCTATCTTCATCCACCAGAGAACTAAACGGAAAAAGTATGTAAAATTTCACACCTGACGAAGTTGTCATAGTTTCGTCAAATATTTTTTGAATAGTATCTTTTTTTAATATTTGATCAGGATGATTCGGACAATAAGCAACACCAATATTGGTAAATAATAATCTATAAAAATCATAAATCTCTGTAATAGTTCCTACTGTTGATCGAGGATTATTTGAGACAGTTTTTTGATTTATAGCAATAGTAGGCGAAAGTCCTCTAATTTCTTGCACCTTAGTAGCATCAGAAGTTCCTGAAATAATCATTCTTGCATATGTCGACAATGATTCTAAGTATCGTTTTTGTCATTCGGCGTACAATGTCTCAAACGCAAGGGAAGATTTTCCAGAACCTGAAAGACCCGTAATAACTACAAGTTTATTTTTAGGAATTTCTACAGAAATATTTTTGAGATTATGCGTTTCAGCACCAATGATTTCAATTTTATCAGACATATTTTAAGAATTATTTGCCAGAGCAAAAATAACAACCTTTTGTACTCATGAAGCCTTAAGTACACGAGCACATTCATTTACAGTGATGCCACTGGTCACAATATCATCAAGAAGAATAACATTTTTTGGAATTTTTTTCATATTTTTTACAGAAAAAATATTTTTTCTGTTTTCAAAACGCTTTATTCGAGAAAGTTTTGCTTGATGAAACGTAAATTTTGTAGATAAGAGATTTTTATATGCAATTTTCTCTTTTTTTGAAAAATTTTTTGCAATATATTTCATGTGATCAAATCATCTGGAAATATATCGTGTCCAGTGCATAGGAACTGTCGAAATAACAAAATCATCATGTCGAAGTTCGACAAATTTTAATATATCGACATATATATCGACAAACTTCGACATATATTGTCGATTTGAAAAAAATTTATATTGTTCCAAGTCAAACTTAATATCCTGATATGCAACAGCCGTATAAATATCATCAAAAAATACTTCTCACAACTCTTCTTTATATTTTCATAATAATGATTTTACACATATCTCGCTTGTATGTTGCATTCTTTTTTCAAAAAAAATTTCACAAAAATCCTCAAAAAGACTCATATTATTTAAAAGACAATAATGTTTCTACAATTTTCTTTACACCCCAACCAGTTCCACCAACTGGCATATAACCAAAAGGCTTGGTACGAAAAGCAGGACCAGCCATATCTATATGCGTGTATTTTGCATTTCCTTGAAAATATGATAAAAATGCAGCCCCCATAGACGAACCAGCACCAACACCTTCCGTAAGATTTTTAATATCAGCACCTTCAGTTTCCACTGCTTTTTTCATTTCTTGAGTCAATGGAAGTCTCCATATAGGCTCATATATAGAATTTTCAGAAGAAAATTTATCAATAAAATCTTCATCATCCCCCATAATACCCGCAATATCATTACCCAATGCTGCTATACAAGCACCAGTTAGTGTTGCCATAGTTACCAAATGCTCAACATGATAATTTTTCTCAACATATGCCATTACATCAGCCAAAACAAGTCGCCCCTCCGCATCTGTATGATGAATTTCAACTGTTTTCCCATTATAAGCCGTATACACATCCAATGGTTTAAATGCAGAAGATCCTGTCATATTTTCCACCAAACCAAGACCAATCACAACATTAACAGGAAGTGCATCTAGAGAATCAAGATACAGAGCTACACCAAGAAGCCCAGCAGCACCAGCCATATCACATTTCATATCAAGCATAGCCTTATCTGGCTTAATCTGAATACCACCAGCATCAAAAGTTACTCATTTTCCAATAAGCCCAAATTTCTTTCCTGTAATTTCTTTTTTTGACTTCAAAATCACCATAAAACTCTCACGAACACTTCCCTGACCAACCGCACTACATCAACTGTTGCTGGAATATTATCACGCAAATATGAAATATTTACAGTAGTTCATTTTTCTCCACGAATCAATTTTACTGCTTCTGA
>JBHBSX010000008.1:0-12856 GCA_041779175.1 Candidatus Altimarinota bacterium
AAACAATTATTATTTGAACTTTTTATAAATATTTTTTGTCTTGTAATTATTTTTTTATATGAAATTATTTTTAGATTTTGACTGAACCTTGATTTGTGAAAATTCTTCTAGAAAATTGGAAGAAATTATTTATAAAAATTTGGAAAATAATTTTTGAAAAAAAAATGATATATTTCATCTTTTTTTCTGGATTTTCAAAGATTTTTAGTATAATGTTTGCGGGCATTTCAAGATTTTTTTATGAAAAAAAAGATTTAAGACTTTATATTTTTTTGAAAATAACTCAAAAAGAACTTATAAAAAATCAAGAAAAAATTTTTCAAGAATTATCACAAAAATTGATTTATAATAAGGAAATTTATAATTATATAATTGGTAAAAATTTTTCTCTTATTTCCAATGGTATTGATATAGTGATTGAAAAATTTATTATTCTTGACTCTCTGAAGGTAGAAAAAATTTTTGCTTCTACCCTGAAAATGTATGATTGAAAAATTTCTTTGGACTTAAAAAATTTTGCCAATAAATTATGAATTTTACAAAAAATTGATGAATTTGAATATCTTACTGATGATTATGATGAAGTTTTATTTCTACAAAGTGGAATTAAGGGTATGGAATTATCAAAATTATGAGAAATTTATATTTTAAAAAAGTTTAAAAATGTTTAGGTCTTTATTTCCTGTTTGGTTTTTGTATTGTCTTAATTATATTAAATATTTTTTTACATATAAAAATCAAAAAATTTCTCCAAAATCATTTTTAAAGAATGTTTTTCTTGGAGAAAATGTAATGATTTTGGGTTGAGCAAAACTTGAAAATGCTATTATTGGAGACTATACTTATATTTCTGGGACGGAAATTTGATGAATTATTTCTAGATTCTCAAATGTGGAAATAGGAAAGTTTTGTTCTATTGCTCATAATGTTGAAATTCTTACTGATGATAATCATAATACGACTCATATTTCAACATATCCTTTTAAAACTATTCCTGTTTCTCCATTTTTTGACGAAAATCAAAAACTTCAATATAAAAAAGTAATAATTTGAAATGATGTTTGGATTGGTAGTGGGGTAAAAATTATTGGAAATGTGAAAATTGGAGATGGTGCTATTATCGCGGCTGGGGCTGTAGTGACAAAAGATGTGGAACCATATTCTATTGTATGATGAATTCCAGCAAAAATGATTAAAAAAAGATTTTCCGATGATTGTATTAGTTATTTGCAAAAATTGGAATGGTGGAATAAAGATATTGAAGAAATCTGAAAAAATTTACATTTTTTACAAAATTGAGAATGAAAAATTCCTTGGAAAAAATAAAAAATAGCATTCATATTTTTCTTGCAATTATTTTTATAATAGTTGCAAGTTTTTTACACATTCATTATACAGGATGAGATTCTACTTTTCCTGTGTATGGAGGAAATGTGAACTGGATTTATGATAAATTTTTTTATCTGTGGAGTTATGATGTGTATGGAACAACAACTTTTATTGATAAACTTAGACTTTTTCCTGTGGTGATTTTAAATTTTTTCCACGCATATAGCAAGGAAATTTTTTATGTTATTTTTAATATCATTGGATTTTTAAGTTTTTATATTTCTATATGATTATTATTTTGAAAAAATAATACTCTCAGAAAGAAAATTTTTGCGGTCTTCATATCACTTCTTTTTGTATTTAATCCACTCACTTTTTCTCATCTCAATCATACTTTTTTATTGCAATGATACTTTTTATATCCAATCATTTTGGCTCTTTATTATAAATTTTTGATTTCAGAAAGATATACAAATGGCTATTTAGTTGCATTTTTGATATTTTTACTTTTTTTATGACAACCGCATAATTATTATAATATTGCAATTTCAGGAATTATTATCACAATTTTTGTTTTTATTTATGCTCTTCAAAATAGAATTTTTCTTCTCAAAAAGGTATTTATAGCATTTTTTCTGTCACTTGCTGTTTTTAG
The DNA here is from genome assembly GCA_041779175.1 of Candidatus Altimarinota bacterium. Classification (GTDB taxonomy): domain Bacteria; phylum Patescibacteriota; class Gracilibacteria; order BD1-5; family UBA2023; genus GN02-873. The sequence goes on from JBHBSX010000008.1 coordinate 1,985, forward strand.
TTTTTTTATTATACCTTTTGTCTTGACACATCCAAATGACTTGACTTCTTCAACAGCAAATTTTTCTGGTACTTCTCCAAACCTTATTTGGTCTTGAAATCAATGAATTATAAATACCCTTGCTTTTAAAATGAGTTTTTTTGAGGGCTTTAATTGGCTTTTGTATATCACAATTTTTATGAATTTTGCATTATTATTTTTTATCTTTTTTAAGCAGAATATAAAATATAAAAATTGGATTTTAGCAATATTTCTTATTCTTATTTCTTTATCATTTGTAGGGAAAAATCCGATTTTTATTAACCACGAAATAAGGGAAATTGTATATACATTTATTCCGCATATTAGGGTTGATATTGCTTATATTATTTTGCTTTTTATTCCGTTTTTTTATTTTTCTCTTGCTTATTTTTCTAAAAATTTTGTTAAAAGCTTAAGATATATAAATATTCTTTTAGGATTTTTGCTGATTATAAATCTTGGGATTTTTTCACAGATAAAACCACTCGATTCAAGGGAAAATATTTGAGAATTTCAAAATTTTATACATTGGATTGATGAAAACCTCAAAAATGATATTGAAAATGTGAATGTTTTAATGCTTCCGAATGAAGTTGTATATTTATTTCCTGGTCTGAGAGAGAAAATTTATGGAAATATGATTTTTGACAATATTTCAGAGAGTAAAAGTGTATATTTTTGGTCGTTTTCAGAGTTGATGTTAAGGGATACAAAAAAATATTTGTCTGATAAAATGAATACAACGGAATATATAAAAAATACAAATACAAAATATGTTTTGTGTTTTGAAAAATATTGCGATATGCTTGCTCATAATGCAAATTTTTCTTTCATTTCTTCTTATTGAAAATATTCTTTGTATTTATTTTCTGAATACAAAAAAATAATACATTATAATGATAAATATTCTTTTAAAAAAAGGGATTTGGTAACTTATGATGTCAATTTAAAACTTTGAAATAATAATAATCTTGATTTTTTCCAATCATTTCATCCAAATTGGAAATTATATCTTGAGCCATATTCAGAAATTTCTTGTAAAAATCCGCATACAAAAGAATGACAAATTTTAGAAAATTTTACGCAAAAATATATTATTGAATCTCGTGATACTTTTGAAAAAATTTCAGAAAAATTTGATTGAAAATTTACGGTTTTTGATATTAAAGAATTGAATTCTTGAGTAGAAAATGAAGATTTAAAAATTTGACAAGAAATTCTTCTTCCAGATCAAAAAATAAAGAAATATGCTGTGACAGAATGTGGATCTTCAAATGATATGAATTTTATTGATGGGATAAAAAAGATATCACAAAAACCTATTTTCGATGAGAACCATAAAATAGCATATAATTATGCAAATCAATGGACTCTTGACGCTGAGTATATTAAACAAAATTATCCAAAAGAATATTACAAAGAAAATGAAGATGGAACTATTGATGTGAAATTAACTCTTTATTTTAAGCCACAAAGTTATTTTTACTTAGGATTATTAATTTCAGGATTAACCCTTCTTTCTTTGGTTATATATCTTATTTTTGATTTTATAAAAACTCGAAAAAATAAAAATGCAAAAAACTCTTAATTTTTTTAAAAAATTTTCATCTCAAATTGCTCTTCTTGTGATTATTTTTATAATCATGGGAGGGGCTTTTTGGCAAGACGGTGGTATATTACTCTTGGATTATATCGCAATGCCTCATTGGAATATGAATTTTTTCCAAAATGGCTGGTTCTTAATTCCACAAATCCCTGTAGATATTTTTGGTTTTGAATGGGGGACTAAACTTTCTTTTTTCTTTATTCTTTTTTTGTCTGCATATCTCGGTGTACTTTTTGCGCGATTTATAGCACAGCAATTTGACTTGTCTTATATTCGGATTTTAGAATTTTTTGGTGGACTATTCTTGATTATCAATCCATTTTCTTATGAGAGAATGATGGTGCAGCCAGTGATTTATCTTGGTATTATCTTGCTTTGATATTCTCTCTATTTTTTGTTCTCGAAATCTGGAATGAAGAAGTGGATTCTTGCGAGCATAACTGCAGGAATTGCTTTTAATCTCTTTTTGCATGCATCGTTTATGATAGTATTGATTTTTGGTTTGTATATTGCTTTTTTTGTGCGAGACAAATCAGAAATCAAATGAATTCTTCTTTCAGGTGTAATTATTTTTCTTATCAATGCAAATTGGATATTGCCACCATTTTTTGGTATAGCAAATTCTACTTCTTCTATCGGAACTTTTAATATTGCGAATTTTGAGGCATTTATTACACAATCACTCGCGCCAATGAATGTATGGCTGACGAATTTGATGTTATATGGATTTTGGTGAGAACGTTATTTTAATCATTATGCCAATGTGGAATTTCTTTCGTTTTTGTGGTTTGTGGCGGGTTTTGTTATTCTTATTTTAGTATTTTTTTGATTTTTTAAAATTTTTCAAAAAATTACAACAAGAAAATATTTTTATTTTTTCTTGATTCTCGGATTCTTTTCTCTTATTTTTGGTATTGGAATTGCATCACCATTGCTGAGGGATTTTACTCTTTGGATGGCGGAAAATATTCCATTTTGGCAGTGATACCGCGAACCTCAAAAATGGATTGGTTTGTTGATTTTTGTTGAATTATTTGGTTTTTTGGTAGCGCTCTGATATTTTCTCAAAAATTTTTGAAAAGATATTGTTGTGAGAATTTCTATAATTATTGCAGTGTTGCTTTTGATATATACTTGGTCGCCTGGTCCGCTTTTTGGCTATCATGGCCAGCTTCGCAATACTATATATCCACAAGAATTTGAACATACTCGCCAAAACTTGCTTTCAGAAAATAATTCTTCGCAAATTCTTGCACTTCCTTGGCATTCGTATATTGGTTGTTCGTGGATGGGGCGGCCGACGGTTTCTAATCCTATTAGCGGACTTATGTCACCACTTCGTATTGTGAGTTCTAATAATATTGAAGTTGCCTGAATTCTATATTCCAATAATAGCGATCCGCAGACTTTGGCTATAGAAAATTTTTTAAAAAATCATAATTTTGAAACTATTGCAAATTATGATTTTTCCCACATTCTTCTTATGAAGCAATGTGCATCGTCGAATCTTTTTGATTGGCTTGATGAAGTCCCACAATGCCAAAAAATAGAAGATAATGAAATTCTTTCACTTTATAAATGTAATTAATATGAAATCAAAAGTTCAGGCTGCATCGTGGCTTGGGATTATGACAGTATTTTCTTGAATACTGAATTATATGACATATCCGATTCTGATGCGTTATTTGTCGCTTGAACAGTATGCAGAAATTTCGGTTTTGCAAAGTATTTTTACTATTATATCTATTCCACTTTCATGATTTGGACTTTTGATGCTAGTGGAATTTCGCCAAAATTTTTTAAAAATTCAAAAAAATCAAGAAAAACTTTTTAAAAAAAATTTGAGATTAACGTTGTATTATATTATTTTTTTGATTTTTGCGCTCGTAATTTCATATTTTGTTTTTGCAGTTTCCTCCATAGAAGCGCTAATTTTATTGTTTCTTGTTTCGATTTTTTCGGTTTTTTCAGCATTTTATTATGCCTTGTTTCAGGCTACAGAAAAATTTTTATTTCTAGGATGTATCAATTTTCTTGCTGCACTTATTCGATTGAGTTTAGCTTTTTTGGTAGCAATATTTCCGCTTGTGTGGATAGGATTTTTGCCTTTTACCATTCCGTCGTTGATTTGTGTAGCGATTTATGTTTTTTTATGAAAAAAAATTCTTGATAATCCACCAGAATATATTACATCTAAGCAGGATATTTTTATGCAAGATAATAATTCTTTGTGGTTGTATACATTTGTGGCGGGGTTTATTGTAGCAGCACAGACGGTAGATATTCTTCTTATTAGAAAATTATTTGATAATATGAGTGTTGCGATCTATGCTTCGGTGGCGATTATTGTCAAATTTGCGCTAGTTTTTATCGCAGTTTTGGAGACTGTCTCTTTGCCAGCTTTGGTAGACAAAAAATTAAATTCCATTCATAAAAAGTATATTTATAATCTTATTCTGATTTCTATTCTTGGGATTTTTGTGAGCATTTTTATGCTTCCATATGCAGGAAACTGGGTTTTAGAAATTATTAAAGATGAACTGCTTGCGTCGCATTGGGTATGGATTTTTCTTGGTGTAGCCATTGTGAGTTTAGGTTTTTTTTCAATTTTTATCAAGGTACTTATCGCTTGGAAACGAAAAATTTGGCAGATTTTTCTCCTGCCAGCGCTGTGATCTTTTGGATTCTTTTTTGTTAAAAATCTTGAAGAATTTAGTTTTGTATTGATGTGCATATTTTTGTGTTTATATATATGAAGTGTTGTAAAAATTTTAAAAAAATAAGAATTATTTTTTTGTGATTTTTCATATAGTTTTTTCAAAATTATTATTTTTATTAGGTGATATGAAGATTATTTTTCTTACGGGTGGAGCTGGATTTATTGGTTCCAATTTTCTTAATACAATGGTTCCAAAAAATCCAAAAATATTTTTTGTAAATATCGATACTATTACATCAGCGGGAAATCTCCAGAGACTCCAAAAAATTGCTCATTTACCAAATTATTTTTTTGAACATGCTGATATTTGTAATTTTGATGCTCTTCAAAAAATTTTTGAAAAATATCATCCAACTGATATTATTCATTTTGCAGCCGAAACACACGTTGATATTTCAATAAAAAATCCGCACATTTTTACAAAAACCAATATTATTTGAACGCAAAATTTGCTTGATTTGCATAGAGAATTTGGTATGCAGCGATTTCATTTTATTTCCACAGATGAAGTGTATGGAGATAATCCTGAATGATGATTTTTTTCGGAAAATTCTCCACTTCGTCCATCTAATCCGTATTCCGCCTCCAAAGCGGCAGCAGATATGCTCGTTTCTGCTTATATTCGTACTTTTTGAATCAATGCGACTATTACGCGCTCTTCCAATAATTATGGTCCGCATCAAAATTCTATTTCTCTGATACCGCTTTTTATAAAAAATATTCTCGAAAATAAAAAATTGCCGATTTATGGTGATGGTTCCCAAATTCGCGACTGGCTTTTTGTGGAAGATCATATTGAGGCAATTTGGCAAGTATTTACACAAGCAAAAAATGGTTCTGTATACAATATTGGCGGACAAAATGAATTGACAAATTTGCAAATTACAAAAATATTATTACAACAATTACAAGCCTCTGAAGATTTGATTTCTTTTGTGGCTGACAGACCAGGTCATGATAAGCGGTATGCACTTGATATTTCCAAAATTCAAAAAGAACTTGGATGGAGTCCAAAGATATGATTTGAAGATGGAATTCTTAGAACTATAGATTTTTATAAAAATTATGAATTTTAAAATTACCTCTACAGAATTTTCTGATGTTTTTCTGATTTCTTCAAAAAATTTTGTAGATAATCGTGGATTTTTTTCCGAAATTTTTTCAGAAAATTTTTTCTCTGGAAATTTTAATAATATTCATTTTGTGCAGGACAACTTTAGTGTGAGCAAAAAATGAACGCTTCGCTGACTTCATTTTCAAACTCGTAAACCACAGGCAAAATTTTTACGTGTGATTTCTGGAAAAATTTATGATGTGATTGTTGATATTCGTCCTCATTCTCCCACTTTTTGAAAGTGGCAGGGCTATATTTTATCAGCAGAAAATGCTGATGGGATTTTTATTCCGCGTGGTTTTGCTCATGGTTTTTTGGCTCTGGAAGACGGTACGCAAATTTTTTATAAATGTGATGATTTTTATGATCCTGGATTTGAATGATGACTTTTGTGGAATGATAAAGATTTGCAAATTGATTGGCAAAAATATTTTCAAGAATTTCAAATTGATGAAAAAAAATTAGAAATTTCTGAAAAAGATCAGAAGAATATGACTTTTGCAGAATTAAAAAATTTACCAATTTTTACTCATTTATAATTTGATATGCAAAAAAAGAAAGTTTTGGTGACGGGCGGTGCTGGAATGTTGGCATATGATTTTTATAAATACCAAAAAGAAAAATTTGAAATTATTTTGGTAGATAAAAATGAGTGTGATATTACGTCTTTTGAATCCATTTTGCAATGCATAGCATTCTATAATCCTGATATTCTCTTGAATTGTGCAGCTTATACTGCTGTTGATGATGCGGAGAGTGAGGGTGCAAAGCGGAATTATGATATTAATGTTTTGGGTGTATATTTTCTTGCAAAAGCAACAGTGGCCTTTGGTGTGGAATTTATCACTATTTCCACAGATTATGTATTTGATGGAAAAAATCCTCATGGATATATTCCTACAGATATTCCAAATCCGATAAATTCTTATGGAATGGCGAAATATTTAGGCGAAAAACTAGCCTTAGATGCTAATCCTCACACAAAAATTATTCGCACGGGTTGGCTTTATGGTGGGGAAATTTGGCAAAAATCTTCTCAAAAATATCCTGATACAAAAAATGGGATTTTTAAAAATTTTGTTAATACTATGTTGTTTTTGTCGGAAACAAATAATGAGATTCGCGTGATAGATGATCAATTTGGTCGTCCTACGAATTGCAAGGATTTGTCAGAATTTATTTTGCAACTCATTGATAGTAAGGATAATCATGAAAATATTTTTCATTTTTCTTCTGCTTGTGAAGAATTTTCTCTTTCTTGGGCGGATTTTGCGGAAAAAATTTTTGAAAAATATCATAAAAATACTTATGTGAAAAGAATTTCTACTTCGGATTACAAGACTCCTGCAAGGCGTCCACAATTTTCTATTTTATTGCCATAATGTATGAAAAATTTTTTGAACAAATTTGCAAAAGAATTGGTGCTTGTTATTATGATAGGTATTATAATGGGAAACTCCTTGTTTTCATCAGGGGGAATTGTTTTATTGGATTATGTTCTTACTCCACATAATCCGATTTCTCTTTATAATCCGTTTTCATTTGCTATTTTTGATGGTTTATGAAGGGTTGTTGGAACTGATTTTTCCTCAAAGATAATCTTTATTGCTATTCTCATTCTTGCATATTATCTTGGGATTTTTCTGACTCAAGGCATAGCAGATAAATTTTTTTTACAAAAATCAAAAACCATTGAGATTTTTATGGGAATATTTTTTCTGGTAAATCCTTTTGCTTATGAAAGAATGATGGTGCAGCCAACTATTTATCTGGGAATTATTTTGCTTGGATGGCTAATATATTTTCTTTTTTTCTCAAAAAATCAGTATAAGTATATATTTGCGTGAATTTTTGCTGGTATTGCTATAAATATTTTTCTTCATGCATCTTTTATGGTGTTGTTGATTTTTGGTGTATATAGTGCTTTTTTTCTGAGAGAAAAAAAGGAATTATTTCAGATATTTTTTTCAATACTTATAATTTTTGTTCTTAATATAAACTGGATTATCTTAACTTTGTTCGGTGCAAGCAGTCCAGCAACGTCTATTTCTGTTTTTTCTATTGCAAATTTCGAGGCCTTTGCTACACAATCTCTCCATCCTATGAATGTGTGGTTTACTAATATTTTTCTTTATGGATTTTGGGGCGAGAGATTTTCCAATCATTATGTGAGTGTGCAGTTTTTATCTTCACTTTGGTTTGTGGCTGGTGTGACAATTTTTGTGTGATGTCTTCTAGGAATATATATACTTTTTTTAAAAAATTTTAAAAAATTTGCATATAGTTTTGGTATTATTTTTATTTGTTCTCTTGTTTTTGGTATAGGAATTGCATCACCTTTGCTTCGGGATTTTACAATTTTTATGGCTGAATATATTCCATTTTGGCAGTGATATCGTGAGCCACAAAAATGGATTGGTGTACTAATGATTGTAGAGGGGATTTTGTTTTCTATTGCACTATTGTGGATATTTCAAAAATTAGGAAAAGATATGATATTGAGAATTTCAGCGTGTATAACCATTGTTTTATTGTTGTTAATATGGTCGCCAGGTTCTTTGTGGGGATATAATGGTCAGCTCAAAAATTCTATTTTTCCTTATGAATATGAGCAATTTCGACAACAAAAAATTTCAGAAAATTTTTTAGGAAACATTCTTGTATTTCCATGGCACTCATATCTTGGTTGTTCATGGACGGGGCGTCCCACTATTGCAAACCCTGCAGTTGGACTTTTGTCGCCACTGAATGTCACGGTGGCAAATAATATTGAAGTTGGTCCAATGTTATATTCCAATTTTTCCGATGAACAAACTCAAAATATTGAAAAATTTATTTCCGAAAAAGATATTTCTTTTTTAAATAAAACGCATTTTACACATATTTTTCTGATGAAAAACTGCGCCTCTTCACAAAATTTTCTTTGGCTTGATAATCTTTCTCAATGCCAAAAAATAGATGATAATTCTCAACTTTCATTCTATCAATGTCAAAAATAAAAACAGCATCATTTCTTGGTTTTGTAGCCGTTGTTACAGGTTTTCTTAATTATCTGACGCATCCTATTTTGATTGCATATTTACAACAATCGGATTATGTTCAGACAATGGTATATTCAAGTATTATAGCTATTATCAGTATTCCATCTACCGCATTTTGATATGTAATGCTTGAGCTTTTTTGTTCTCCAGAGAGGCAAGAATTGATAGACCATCATTTTTTTTAAAAAAATACAAAAACTTTCTTTTTATCATTGAATTTTTCTATTGATAGTTTTGGGTATTTTGTTGTGGTTATTAAATATTCCGCTTTCTTTTGTTACTATTTTAGTATTTATTGCCTTATTTCCATCATTATTTGTTTGATATTTTTGAGCATATATTCAGTCAAGGGAATTATTTTATTATATTGGATTTTTTTCTCTTGCCTCTTCGTTTTCAAGAATGATTGTTTCGTTGTTGGTTTGAGTTTTTCCGTCCGCACTTCTTGGAGCCTTTGTATTTATTGCACCAGTATTTACTACTACAATATGTTATATATTTTTTTGAAAAAAATTTTTAAGAGATGAGAAAGTAAAAAGAGAGTTACAGCATAGTATTTCTTTACGGAGTATTGTATCATCATTTTTTGGATATATTATAATTTCGGCGGTATTTATTTTATTACAATATTGTGATAATATTTTAGCAAAAATACTGTTTCCTGTAGCAGATGCGGCGTCATATATGGCGGCTTGAGTTTTAGTAAAATTTTCTCTTGTTATCATGGGAATTATTGAAACACTCTCTCTTCCTGTATTATTAGACAAAACCAATCCTATTCTTTTTAGAAAATATTTTTTGTTTTTATTGATTCTTATGATTATTGGATTTTTGGTTTCCATAAGTATATTACCATTTTTTGGGAATTTAGTTTTATGAATCATTAAAGATGGTATGTCAGTTTCTTATGCTGTATGGTCTGGGCTAGGTATCTCTATGGTTAGTCTTGGATTTTTTTCTATTTTTGCCAAAATTCTTATTGCGCAAAAAATTCGTTTTTATTATATTTTTATTCCCCCAATTCTTTTTTCATTTCTTTTCTTGTTTGTTTCCACAATAGAGCATTTTATCATAGTGTTTTCATGTGTCAATATATCCTTGTTGATAGGAGTCTTGTTTTTAATGATTCATAAAAAAATTTTTCCAAAAATAATATAAAATCAAAAGTGTTTGTGTGAATTTTTTGTGAATTTTTCTAAAAGTTTCTTGACTTTTTTGATTTTTGTTTATAATGGTGGCATTCTTGATTGGTCAGCAAGATTTTTTAATTGTTTTATTATTTTATTATGGCAAATACTTCTTCTCGTATTCTTGCACTTGCTACTGTTGCTACTGTTGCTACTGTTGCTGCTGTTTCTGGTGTATTGGCTGGTAGCTGGTCTAAAGATCCAATTGTAGGACAAGACTGTCAACTTCTTACTACAGATAAGTACGGATATGGTTATGGATATCAAGGTGCTACTGGATATGGTTATGATTGTTCTCCAAAAGCTCCAACTAATTGGTCTGGTAATTCTGGAGGAGGTGGTTCAGTATATTCACCTGATGTAAATACTGGTAATACTACAAATGTAGATCCTAAGCCAAACGTTGTTCTTTTTCCAAACTTTACAAAAGCATGTGGACAGGAAGCTACAACACTTACAGACTCTAAGGTTCTTTCTTACTATGATGTTCTACAGATTCAAAATCGTGTAAATGCAGAATCTCGCAATCTTACTCGTGCTGAATTCCTTAAGCTTGTTCTTAATGCTGCAAAAGTAGACGTAACAAAAGAATCTGCTCCAACATATTCAGATGTTCCTGCTGATCATACTCTTGCTCAATACATTGCTTATGCAACTCGTATGAATATTGTATCTGGTCAAGACAATAAATTCCGTCCAAATGATTCTATTTCTCGTGGTGAAGCAATGAAAGTTCTTGTAAATGCTACAAAACTTGATCGTGCCACTGAAATTAAATCATTTACTGATGTAACTCCTAGTTATTCTCTAGCAACTTACGTTCAAACTGCTAAGGATAATTGTATTGTTCAGGGTGCTACTGCTACAACATTTGAACCACTTCGTGGAATTACTGTAGCTGAAACAGCGAAAGTATTGTACAATATGTCTTTTACTAAATAATAAAAATCTCCTTTTTGGAGATTTTTATTTCATTCAAAATTCCTGGCTCTAATGAGAATACTTGTTTATTCTCTTGACTTTATAATAAAGAATAAAAATTTCATTTTCTATTATAATGATGAAAATTTTATACAAATTAGTGATAAATGAATTACATTTGCTCGCTATTGCTCTCGGATGTTATGAATGTATGGTGAATGTGATTTTTTTGGCAAAATTTTTTTAAAAAATATAAAAAGTAA
>JBHBSX010000009.1:0-4446 GCA_041779175.1 Candidatus Altimarinota bacterium
AAAAAAATTTTCAAATTTAAATTCTTTCCTTCACAGAAATATCAAAAAATTTTTCAAAAAATGCTTTTAATTTTTCAAGAACAGATTTTTTCTTTTCAGCCCTATTTTCATTTTCTGTTTGTTTAAAACGAGAAATTTTTGGCAAAATATTGGAAATATCAGTTCCATTTTCAAGAATTTGCCCAACTTTGAAAGATTTTTCTATAAAATCAAAAGTTTTTTCTCTGTTGAGATTTTCTTCCAAAATAATTTTTTCAATTTCCTCCATTCTCTTTTTTTCTACAAAATTTTGCCAAGTATCGTCAACAGATGCGGAAATATCAATATTTTTAATAAATTCTTCGATTAAATCTTTTTTATTACGAAGCTCCATACTAGAATTCACTGCCTTTCGAATATCAGCCGTGATTTCCTGATTTTTATCCTGATCTGGACCAAATTTTTTCACAAGCTCCAAAATATAATCAATATTGATTTCAACCTGCTTTATAAGCTCCATTTCAAAAATCAAATCATCATTAATCGTTGTTTTTTCAGTTTTTTGAACCTTTCTAAATTCATTATAAAGGTCAATATACATGCTGTGATAATCCTGAAAATCCCTTTCCGAAAGTATTTTTTTACCAGAAAAATCATCAAAAACTTGCAAAATATTTCTCAGTCTCAAAATTTTACTATACAATTTTATAAATTCTTTTTGCTCATTTTCACTATCAATTCGTGCTCCGATAGGAAAATTATTTTCAAGATTTTCTATCAAATTTTTATAGCCTAAAATATTTTTTTCGCCATCATTATAACCAAAATAATAATCTGAAAAATTTTTTAAAATCACGGTTGCAGTATTTTTCTCGTTTCAAAACATCGCAAGAGCATCATTGGTTTGTTTTTCGAGATTACGAAAACAAATCACATTTCCAAATTGTTTCACACTATTCAAAATACGATTGGTACGAGAAAAAGCCTGAATCAATCAATGATATTGCAAATTTTTATCAACCCAGAGAGTATTGAGAGTCGTCGCATCAAAACCTGTCAAAAACATATTTACAACGATGAGAATATCGATTTCACGATTTTTCACTTTTTGACTTAAATCCTTATAATATCCCTGAAACCCCTCGGAAGATGTATCAAAATTCATGCCGAATATCGCATTATAATCAGCAATAGCAGATTCCAAAAATTCACGAGAATTCATATCAAGACCGTCAATATTTTCAGGATTTTCATCATCCATAAAATCTTCTTCAGCTTCATTTTGAGCAAAACTAAAAATAGTTGCAATTTTTAGTTTTTTGTCGGAAATAACATTTTCCTGCTGTTTTTTAAATTCAAAATAATATTTTTTTGCCATTTCTATCGATGAAACCGCAAACATCGAATTAAATCATTTCAGCCTTTTGTCCTTGATTTTATAACTTTCACTTCTGTATGTTTTTTTGTCAAAATTTTCTAAAATATATTTTACAATATTTTCCAGCCTTCTTGGGTCGGCAAGTACCTTTTCACGATCAATATTTGCAATTTTTTCATCAGAAAGATTTTCTTCTTTTTTAAAAGTAGAAATATAATCAATGCGAAATGGAAGTACATTTTTGTCGGCAATCGCGTTAACAATAGTATAACTATGAAGTTCTGTTCCAAAAATCTGAGCTGTAGTTTTCTGATTTACATAAGCATTAGAAGTAGAATTTTTGGGCTTTATAGGAGTTCCAGTAAAGCCAAAAATATAATATTTTTTAAAAGCTTTGGTGATATTTTTGTGCATATCACCAAATTGCGAACGATGACACTCATCAAAAATCATCACAACTTCCCCAGAAAAAATCTCATGTCAGCCGTATTTTTTTACAAAATTATCAAGTTTTTGAATGGTTGTAATAATAATTTTATCCTTGGGATTTTCAAGTTGTTTTTTCAGAGTAGCGGTATTGGCATTGCTATTTGCAGCTCATTTTTCAAATTTATCATATTCTTTCATGGTTTGATAGTCCAAATCCTTGCGATCAACCACAAAAAGAACCTTGTCAATAAAATCAAGTTTACTAGCCAAAATGGAAGTTTTAAAACTGGTTAGAGTTTTCCCAGACCCCGTAGTATGCCAAACATAACCACCAGCCTCAACCTTTCAATATTTTTTATAATTATGCGAAATGGTAATTTTTTGCAAAATTTTTTCTGTCGCAACAATCTGATACGGACGCATCACCAGAAGCATTTTTTCCGAAGTGAAAACAGAATATTTTGTTAAAATATTTAAAATCGTATGTTTTGCAAAAAAAGTTTTTGTAAAATCCATCAAATCCTCGATGGGCTTGTTATTCGCAGATGCCCACCAACTCGTAAATTCAAAACTATTACTTGTTTTCTTTTTCTGCATTTTACTATTATTTTTCTCTTTAATATGGGAAAAACGAGTGGTATTAGAATAATATTTTGTATGCGTTCCATTGGAAATCACAAAAAGTTGTACATATTCAAAAAGACCACAATCAGCCCAAAAACTTTCCCTTTGATAACGATCAATCTGATTAAAAGCCTCCTTGAGAGCAATTCATCGTCTTTTGAGCTCAATATGAATCAGCGGAAGTCCATTTACCAAAATAGTTACATCATAACGATTAGAATGTTCACCACTTTCAGTAGAATACTGATTAATAACTTGCAAAAAATTATTGTGAATATTTTCTTTGTCAATCAGCTTAATATTTTTTACAAATTCCCCATTTTCATTATAAAGATTTTTAATATTATCTTCCTGAATAGTACGCGTTTTTTCTTCAATTCCGGCATTTTGATTTGCGATTTCTGTTTCAAAAAATTTTTTCCATTCTCCTTCAGAAAATTTGATATTATTAAGTTTTTCGATTTGATTTCTCAAATTATTTTTTAAATCATTTTCAGTTTTTATGGTCAAATATTCATAACCCTGTTTTTGAAGTTCTTCGATAAATTCTTTCTCTAAAGAAGCCTCCGTCTGATACTGTTCAGATTTTCTCGATGTGGGCTCAAATTCAGCAACAACCGTACTTTCAGAATTTTGAGAAATCAATTCTATTTCTTTCATGTTTTGAAATTATTTTTTAAAATAAAATTTTTGTAAAAATTTTTGAAATTCTTCTATAAAGATACTTTTATGATTATCAGGAATATCACTAGGCTCGGATTCTGCAACTCTTCAGTGGCTATAATTATTTAAAATCTTTGCAAAAATGAGTCTATTTTCATCATCCAGACACTCATCCCAGCTATGATAGCATAAAAAATTTGCAGTTTTTTCAAGCAAGGTTCGAAATAAATTAAAATGAAATCTTTGCAGATCATTGTCAGCAATTGCTTGTTTTATAATATTTTTTGCATGAATATGATATAAAAATGGAGTATCTCATTGCTTTGCCAAGAAGTATTTTCAATTATTTTTATAAATTTTTTTACAATTATTTTTCTCTGATTTTAAAACACTATTATAACAAATATTATAAAAAAGTGCATGATGCGTGGTAATTATAAATTTTAAATGCAAATCAGGAATATTTTCTTGCAAATCTTTTTCCTCTTTTGCAATATAATCTTCCGTAAGATGGGGATTATTTTTTAAATGTGAAATTTTTTTTGCAATATATTCTTTTTTATGATTTTTATTAATAACACTCATCAAATTCATGGATATATCTATTATTTTCGTATCATCAACAGAAGAAACAGGATCATCAATAATAATATATTCTAAATTTTCAAATATTTTCCATCTATTTTTTCATATATTTTCATCTTCTGAAATATTCACCTTTTCATCCAAATAAACATCATAAATAGTTTCTATAATCACAAAAAATATCGTCCAAATAAAAATACTTTCTTCTCATTTTGAAATCTTTATATTCGTGGCACTCAAATTATCTCAACTTGCCAAATTAAAAGAAATTTCTCATTTTGCAAAATCAAAATTTGGCTCTAATTTACTTCATTCACTCAGAAAAAAATCTCTAAAAGTGGCTATAATTTCAGACTCTAATCCCTCATCTTGAATCAATTTCATTAAATAATGTTCAGGATTAAATTTTAAAATACTATTTTCATTATCCCAAACAAAAATATCTATAAAATATGCATTAAAACACAAAACCTTTAAAACATCTTCTGTTTCAAAATATTCATTATTATCACATAATTCCTTAATCTTTTTTATTTCTTCCTTTGGAATATTTTTACCAATTTCAGTTAATTGATTTCATAATTCACATTTTACCTCTTTTTTTGAACATTTTTGAGTTCTTTATAAATTTCAAAAAAATCGATTCTATAATCTTTGTTAATAATCTCAACTAATTCATTTGATAATCTGGTTTTTCCCGTTCAATTAAATGCAAAAATTGGCATTATAGACGATTTTTTAGCTTTTTTCAAATCATCAAAAATTCCGTGAGCAATATCTTTTATATC
>JBHBSX010000010.1:0-5077 GCA_041779175.1 Candidatus Altimarinota bacterium
AAAAAATTCCACTCCAACCAGAAAGAAAACCAGCATTCATGAAAGCTGATAAAAAAATCCCACTACAAGATGCTTCTGGAAATATTCTCACTAAAGAAAAAGAAGAGTCAAAAACTCCAAAAAATTCTGGACCACTCAAATGATGGAAATTTCCAAGTCTCAATCTCCTCAATAAGCCTCACAAACAAAATCCTATTTCTCCAGAAGAAATTCGTGAAAAGGCTTTGATTATACAGAAAACCCTTTTACAATTTGGAATTGAAGTAGAAATGGAACAGGAATGTGTAGGACCAACAGTGATACAATATCGTCTGCGACCAGCTGAAGGTGTCAAGGTTTCTAAAATTGAAAATCTTGATAAGGATCTTGCACTTGCACTTTCTGCTCAATCCATTCGTATTGAGGCACCAATTCCAGGCATGAGCCTTGTTGGAATTGAAGTTCCCAATGATAAGCGTGATATGATTTGTATTCGTGAGGTTTTGGAAGATAAAAATTTTTCACAAAATCACAAACATGAATTGCCAGTGGCTCTCGGAAAAGATATCAATGGGAATTATGTTATTGCTGATCTTGCTAAAATGCCCCATCTCCTTGTAGCTGGTCAAACTGGTTCTGGTAAATCTGTTGGTATGAATGGACTTATTATGTCACTTTTATACAAAAAATCTCCAGCAGAACTTCAGATGATTATGGTGGATCCAAAACAAGTAGAACTCGGAATGTATGACGGAATTCCACATCTTATGACGCCAGTTATCACTTCTCCAAATAAAGCACTCAATGCCCTCAAGTGGACAGTAGCTGAAATGGAACGCCGATACACTATTATGAAAGAATCTCGAACAAAAAATATCATTGAATACAATGGGCGAGTGGAAGAAAAAGAAAAAATTCCGTATATTGTGTTTATTATCGATGAACTCGCTGATCTCATGATGAGTGGAAACAAAAAAGAAGTAGAAACGCAAATTTCACGCATTGCGCAAAAAGGGCGTGCTTCTGGTATGCACATTATCATTGCAACACAACGCCCGAGTGTAAATGTAATCACAGGACTTATCAAGGCAAATATTCCATCTCGAATTGCCTTTACGGTAACAAGCCAAGTTGACAGTCGAACAATTCTTGATCAAAAATGAGCTGAATCACTTCTTGGTCGTGGTGATATGCTCTATTGGGCAAATGGTGCTATGTATGCAACTCGCGTTCAGGGAATGTTTGTAGATACAGACGAAATTGACAATGTGGTTCGCGAAATTCGCCTCACTGTATTACCAGAAGATTGGGAACCAAATGTTCCAGATATTGGAACTATTCCTTCTGGCGGGGCTGATCTTGGGAATTTTACAGGCGGAATTGGCATGCCAGAATGATTTGATGAAGATCCAAAGATTATTCAAGATGCCATTGAACTCGTGCAATCCGCAGGGAAGTGTTCTACAAGTATGCTACAACGCCATCTCAAACTCGGCTATGGTCGTGCTGCTCGTGTAGTGGATATTCTTGAAGAAATGGGAATTGTTGGTCCTGCTGATGGATCCAAACCACGAGAAGTATTGATATAAAATTAAAAAATCACCAAAATATTTTGGTGATTTTTTAAAATTTTTCTCAAATATTTAAAAAAATTTTCAAGAAAAATTAGCATTTTAACTCATGTATATCAAATTTATTTTTTAGTGCAAATTTTTGTTACTATATAATCCGAACATTGACATGCAGAATAATCCCTCTTGATTGGCGAATAATCCTTAGCCCTGTAAACCGCAAGTCAATACTCATTGGTGCATGTATTGGGCGTAAAATTCGTCTCCATACAGTCAGTATCAACGACACATTGACGTTCTTTGTGCCACTTTTTGGATACAACATACCACATTGGCGAAGTTGCAACAATAAGCGCACATAAGCTCAAAAGTAATAGTAATGCGATAAATTTACAAAATTTAATAAACATATATCTATAATTATAGATAATAATATTATACAAGAAATTGATTTTTTTCAAAAATTTTTTAAAAATTTAAAATATAAACTTGCCAAAATAAAAGTTTTTTATATACTAAAATGAAAATTTTAAAAATACACAAATTATGTCATCTATTATTATCAAAACACCAGAACAAATCGAGGGAATTCGCAAGGCAAGTCGTCTTACTGCCATGACGCTTGATATGATTGGAAAATATGTGAAACCGGGCGTTTCAACACTAGAATTAGACAATATTATGAATACTTTTATTCTGTCTCATGGTGGAAAATCCGCTTGTATTGATTATCTCGGTAATAATAAATGGGGGAAATGACCTTCAGCATACAAGCGTTGTACTTGTATTAGTATCAATGATGTTATATGTCATGGAATTCCTTCAGCTGATCTTATACTCAAAGAAGGGGATATTATCAATATCGATGTTACTACTATTGTAGACGGATATTTTGGGGATTCGTCTCGCATGTATGCAGTAGGGCAAGTTTCACCACAAGCCGCAAAACTCATGGCTGATGCCAAAACTGCTATGGAAATTGGAATTGCACAGGTTTTTCCTGATAATCAATTCGGAAATATTGGTTATGAAATTGCCAATTTTGCTGAGAAAAAATGATATTCAGTAGTACGAGAATATGGTGGACATGGTGTTGGTGTGGCTTTTCATGAAGAACCTTTTGTATATCACAAAGCTGCCAAAAAAACAGGACCAAAAATGAAGCCAGGAATGATTTTTACTATTGAACCAATGATCAATGCGGGGAAGTATGCAACCAAACTCGACAAAGATCAATGGACAGTTCGTACCAAAGATGGCTCTCTTTCAGCACAATGGGAACACACTATTCTTGTAACTGAAGATGGTTATGAGATCTTGACACAATCACTTCTTGAAGAATAATCCTCTTTTGTGGGGGATTTTTTGTTTATAAAAATTTTATGAAAAAAATCTTTAAACCACCATAACTTGTGAAAAATAACTTTATTATTATAATAACAAACACTTATTTTCTCACTTGCAAAATATGTTCCAAAAATATTCTCGTCCACTTGGATTTATTTTCAATTCTTACAAAAAACACAAAATTCTCTTGTTGTTTATGATTCTCGGGAAAATTTCGGAAGCAGTTTTTATGATTGTTTTGCCTATTCTCGCCAAAATGGAAATGGATCAACTCGCTGAGAAAAATGAGCAATTATTTGGAATTATCGAGGCATCAAGTTTCAATATTTTTATAATAATTTTGATTATTATTTTTGTGGGACAATTGATTCAGAATCTCATTACTCAAGTATTAAGACTTTTTGATGAAAATTATCTTGCAATCTATAAAAATGATTTTACAAAAACGGTTTTTGGAAGAATGAAAAACAGTAGTCCGTGAGTTTTTCTTAATTCTCGAAATCAGCGTTTTGTTTATGAAATTCTTGCAAATGCTTGAGATATATCTGGTACAATTCAAGAGATTATCAGCGATTCTATACGAAATATTTTGATTCTTGTGTGAATTTCTGGAATTCTTATTTCTATTGATTGGAAAATTTTTGTTATTCTTATTTTTACAACCATTCTTATGTATTTTCTTGAAAGATATCAAGAATTTCTTCGAGAAAAACAATGAGTTGATGTGGATTATAAATTTCGTTATATTATCTGGGAATGCAAACACCAAATTCGCAGCAATTTTCCACAACTTATTTCATCTGGCGGTTTTACAAGCACACTCAATAGACTTCATAATACCAATGAAGAACAGAGAAAACTAAAACAACAATTTCAAATAAAATTTTTATTTTTCAATATTGCAAGTTTTGTTATAGAAAATATTTCAGTAATTCTTTTAAAACTTATTGTCGGATTCTCAGTTTTTGCAGGAACAACTAGCCTCGGAACTATGACAATGACGCTTTTGTATATAGAAAAAATGCGTGGCGTATTTGATTATATTCGCACCTTTCGTTTTCGTTATATAAGCTTAGTTAATGACTTATTGCAGTTTGATATTTTCTTAGATTTGACTGAAAATAGAGATTCGGAAAAATTTTTAAAAAATTGAACATTTGATAAAATTATTTTCAAAAATGTAGCTTTTCATTATCCAAACTTTGCAAAACACGAGATTAAATATTTGGAAATTATAGAAAAAAGAATCAAAAAATTAGAATCAGGAAAAAGGCTACAAGAAGAATTGGAAGTTATAGCTGAAGCCCGAAAAGAACTCGCACAAACTCCACCACAAATCCTTGACAACATCAATCTCACTTTTGAAGTTGGAAAAACCTATGGAATTGTCGGCAAAAACGGCGCTGGAAAAACTACAATCATCTCACTTTTGCAGAATTTTTTTGATAATTATAAATGAAATATTCTCTATGGTAACACGGAAGTGAGAGAATTTTCGAGAGAATTTTTTGAAAAAAATATTGCCATTATCAATCAAATTCCATATATTGTCTTGGGCGCAAGTATACGAGAAAATATTCTTTTTGGCGTAGAAAAATCATACACTGATGATGAGATTATGGCGCTACTTGCCAAATTCGGTCTTGATAAAAAAATCAAGAAAAATCTCAAATGACTGGATGCAGAAATTGGTTATGATAATGACTTTTCGGGTTGAGAAAAGCAACTTATTGTTCTTGCAAGAATTATTTTTCAAGACAAAAAAATCCTTATTATGGACGAAGGAACTAATCAGCTTGACGCTGAAAATGAATTGATTGTTATGGAAGAACTTCTCAAACACAAGAAAGACAAAATTGTGATTTTTATCACTCACAGAATGACTTCCATTCGAAAGGTGGATATGATTTATTGTCTCAAAGACGGAAAAATCGAAACTTCTGGAACACATCAAGAACTTATTGATAATGATAATATGTATAATTATTTTTGGAAAACACAAGTGGAAAATTAGAATTTTTTAAAATATTTTTGAAAAATTTTTACCCTTCAAGGAAACCCCGCATGAAGCGAAGCGGAATACGGGGATGAATTGTGCTTTTGAGGAAAAAGTATATAATATTATTGTGAAACTTTAATATTATATACTTTTTCCGAATCTCTTTATGAAAATTCTATCT
>JBHBSX010000011.1:0-4907 GCA_041779175.1 Candidatus Altimarinota bacterium
ACAAACAGCTCCCCGCGAGCAAAATATATTTTGCAAACATTTTATTTTTTGAAATTTTTCAAAAAATTTTAACTAAAATATATTTTGTTCAGTTTTCTATAGTTACTTTTCATCAAGCAAAAGTAACATAAGATGAATATGAAGAATAAGGAAAAGTTTTAAAAAAATAATCATCATTTTATATCACAAATAATATCTTCGTATGACCAATACCCCAAAATTTGAAAACTTTATTCCTATGCAAAATCCTTGAGATTTGCAAAAATTTATTTTACAAAATAAAAATCAACAAGCTATGAATATTTTACAACAAAAACAACCAATTCTTACGCCAGACGAATTTACTAAACAACAAAAAGAATTGCAAGAAAAGGAACAAAATGCCTTTTTAAAAGTAAAAATTCTTTTTGATACTCTCGGAAAATCGCCAGATCAGGTCAGAATTCGCCCAAAACTTTCTGATCTTGATGAAAATAATTTTGAAGAAATTATTCACTATTTTGCTCGTCAGAATATGGCTTGTGCTTTTGATTGTTGTGCTGACGAAGAAACGCCAGAGCATATTGCGGAAATTGCAAAAATTTTACAAAAAAATCTTTGAAAAAATGAATATATTCATTTGGGGCTTTTTGAAGATGCTGATTGGGAAGCAATAAAATTGCAAAATCCACAATATGCAAGCCAATTTTTTGAGGTAAGTATTGCGAATCAGCCACAAGACGAGGCCGAAAAACAAAAAATTCTGCAAGAATTGCAACACGTTTTACAAATTTTTAGAAAACAAAATGATTAAAAATTCTATTATCGAATGTATTGGCAATACGCCGCTTATCAGAATCGACGAAAAAATTCATGGAATTGTAGGAATGGAAATTTTTGCAAAATGCGAATTTCTCAATCCTTTTGGCTCTGTAAAGGACAGAACCGCACTCGGACTGCTCGAAGACGCGGGCGATGCTACTCATATTATCGAATCATCAAGCGGAAATACTGCCAAGGCTTTGGGTGTTTTGGCAAGTATTTTTGACAAAAAATTTCTCACCGTAACCAATAGAATCAAGCAACAGGAAGTGGAAGATATTTTGCGAATTATTGGCGTGGAAATCGAGAATCTACCACCAGGTTCGGAATGTCCTGATCCTAATGACCCCAACTCGCCTTTTGCTGTTATCAAAAAAATTTTGCAAAAAAATCCAGAAACCTATTATTGGACCGATCAATACACCAATCCTGCCAATCCAAAAATGCATGAAAAAACCACGGCCGTCGAAATAGAAAATGACTTGGGCGTGCCAAATTATTTTTTTGGTGGACTTGGAACCACTGGGACAACTATGGGCGTTGCAAAGTATTTTTCTGGGAAATGAATGCAGACTATTAGTATTATCACTGCGCCAAAGTCGTTTTTGCCAGGAATTCGAAATGTCGAAGAAATGCGCGAGGTTGGACTTTTTGAGCCAGAACTCTATACTGATCATGAGGCAGTCAATGAACAAGACGCTATTGATGCTATGCTCATGCTTATCAGAAGATGTGGACTTTTGGTGGGGCCAACTTCTTGAGCGACTTTTGCTGGAATAATTGCTTATCTCAAAAAACAAAATCCCAAAGATTTGATTGGTAAAAAAGCAGTTTTTATCGCTTGTGACAGACTAGAAAGCTATACTGGTTATTTGCGAGACAAAAGAAAATCTCTTTTTGAAAATAAAAAATCTGAAGAAAAATTGCAAAATTTTGATGAAAAAATTATTACGCAAACCACAGAAAAACTTTCACAAAATTCTTCTGAAATTGTGATAGATATGCGATCCAATGCTTCTTATGAAATTTCACATATCAAGTGAAGTCTGAATTTTCCTTTTGAAGATTTGCGAAAATATTTGGCACATGATTATCTGCCTTTTCCTCGGGAATCAAAAATTATTTTTGTTTGTCCTTTTGGTGAAGAATCTATAATTCTTGCAAATATGGCAACAAAAATTGGCTATAATGCGAGTTCTCTGGCTGGTGGCTATATAATATATAAAGAAAAAAATCCCGAAAATATCATAGAATTATAAAAAACGGACAATTATTAAACCATAATTGTTCATTTTAAAAAATTTCAATATTTAAAAAATAATGAAAATAAAGTTTTTATAATTTTTTCAAAAATTTCTTGGCTTCATTATATTTTTTAAAAAATTTCATAATATTTAAAATATGATTCCTATCACTATTCTTACAGGTTTTCTCTGAAGCGGAAAAACCACTCTTCTCAATCATATTCTCGCGGGCGATCATGGCCTCAAAATCGCAGTTGTAGAAAATGAATTTGGCGAGGCTTGACTCGACGGCGCACTGATCAAAACCGAATCCACAGAGGAAATTATCGAAGTTTCTAATGGCTGTTTGTGTTGTATGGTTCGCAAGGATTGGATGGAAGCAATTGAACGACTTTTGGATTCTGGAAAAGAAATTGATGCTATTATTATCGAGGCGTCGGGCGCAAGCGAACCTCTTCCTATTGCGCAAAGTTTTCTGATGAATGATATGGGCGGTCGTGTAAAACTAGACTCTATCATCTGTCTCATTGACGCGCTGAATTATGAAAATCTGTTTGCGGGCGATGTCAAAATCGCGCTTGAACAATTGGAATTTGCGGATTTTGTTATTATGAACAAAATAGATCTTGTCAATAATGATAAGAAAAAATTTCTTGAAACTGCCATTCGTCGTGTCAATGCTCATGCGCCGATTATTGAAGCATCACATGGAAAGGTGGATTTGTCGCTTTTGCTTTCAACGGGAAGATTTTCACTCACAGAAGCTATGGAAGAAAAATCCGAAAAGCCCCACAAACACGAGCATGAAAATCTCGAAACTTTTGAATACAAGCCTCGTGGAAAATTTTTTATTCGTGAATTGGATGCATTTTTTGCGGATTTGAATTCTGATTGTTATCGTGTCAAATGATTTGTTCAATTTGCTGAAAAACCTGAAAATTGGTATCTCGTACAAAAGGCGGGGGCGCGTCTGACTATGGAAAAATGGGAATGAAAAACACCAGAACGATCAAAAATTGTCTTTATTGGTCGCAACTTCAATATTCCACTTTTTCACAAATTATTGGACAATTGCACGGACGCACCAAAAAGCGTAATGTTCTAAAATGTACAATTATCAAATAATAATTGTACATTTTTGAAAAATTTTTAAAAAATCTTTGTAAAAAAACAAAAAATAAAAACAAACAAAAATCAATATATAATTATACATTTTTAATTATATTCCATGCTTCCACTTATTATTATCACTCTTATTTCTGCTATTGGAATTATTCTTATTCTTCAGAAAAAAATTTCTCACGCTGTTATCAATCTCTTTATTGCCTTGGGTGCGGGATCTATGCTTTCAGTTTCGCTTTTGCATATTTTCCCTGAAATCGTCATGCATTCTACTTATGGTGCTATTGCATTTCTTGGTGGTTTTGTGGGAATGTATATTCTGGAAGAAATTTTCACACCGCATTCTCATGATCACAAACACGAAGATCATACTCATGAAGATCCGCACGAACACTCTCATCATATTGCTTATGTGACTTTCTTGGCGCTTTTTGTGCATACGATTTTTGACGGAATTGCCATTCGATCAAGTCTTGAACTCGGAAGTGTGACAAGTATGGCAATTATTTTTGGTGTTGCTATTCATCAGATTCCTGCTTCCCTTTCACTTTCAGCTATTTTTAAAAAATCAAAAATTTCTCAAAAATGGCAAATCGTTATGTTGTGTTTATTTGCACTTGCAGTAGCGATTGGATACGCGATTTCTGATATTTTTATTCATCATTTTAGTGAAAATTTCAACACTATTGCTGTAGCAATTGCGGGCGGAACGCTTCTATATATTGCAACCGTGGATTTACTTCCTATGATTCATTCTGAAGGCAAGAAAAAATTAGCAAATATCTGTGTTTTTCTTTTGTGAGTAGGAATATTGACGGCATTTCATTTTTGGGGAACGGATATTCATGGACACAATCACAATCATGAACATTCGCATAGCGAACACACACATGAAAAACTTCCGCATCAAGAAGGCGTTTTTGAAGACTCGGCAGTTATGGATCGATCGCTCACGGATTATTCTGGCAGCTGGCAATCTCTCTATCCATATTTGCTTGATGGGACGCTTGATGCTGTTATGGAACACAAGGCTGAGCAACCAAATGCAAGCAAAACCGCCGAGGAATACAAACAATATTATCTCACGGGCTATGCCACTGATATCAGCAAAATCGAAATCAATGGAAAAACTGGTGAAATTATTTTTGAAAAATGAAATGAAAAATTCTCGGCACAATATCAATACGATGGATTCGAGATTCTGACTTATGCATCTTGAAAAAAATGAGTTCGATATCTGTTCAGTTCTCAAGATAATACTAATTGAGCACCAAAATTCGTACAATTCAGTGATCATGAAATCTATCCAACGCGTTCGGCGCATTTTCATATTTTTATGGGAAATGAAAGTCATGAAAAATTGCTTGAAGAAATGGATAATTGGCCAACATATTATCCAAGTAATCTCAATGCCGAAGAAATTGTAGAAGAAATGATTCATCACTAAAAAATAAAAACGAACAAAAATTATTTGATAATTGTTCGTTTTTTTATTTTTGAAAATTTTTAAGAATTTTGGTTTTTGTATTTTTGATAAAATTCTCCAAAAGATTCTTTAATCCATAAAAATTTTGGCTTTTGTATTTTTGATAAAACTCTCCAAAAGATTCCTTAATTCAATGGAATCTATAAAATTCGCGTTCAAGATAATTTTTAAATCATGATCAAAGTAATTTAAATGCAATTTCTTTATGATCTTCTGGTGGAATTCATGTGAATTTTTCGAAGTTAGCAATAAAT
>JBHBSX010000012.1:0-11981 GCA_041779175.1 Candidatus Altimarinota bacterium
GAAGTATTGCTATGAATGATGTAATAAAAAAGATGTAAAAATATTCTTTCTTTTTAAGACTCATAAGCATATGAGTGTAAAGTGTTCAAAGCTTTTTCAAAAACAAAAGAAAAAATTAAAAAATTTTTAAAGTTGTATTTCAAAAATGATTTGAACGAATATAAAAAATAAGAATACTTAAAATTTTATCCTAAATGTACTATTTTGAATTTTTTTGAAAATATTACACTATAATTCATTGTTTTGTAAAGTGAAAATATATAGTAATAGTTGTTTTGTGGAAAAAAATATGATATTATGCTATGGATAAAATTATTCTTTTTCTTATGTTACAGCGTTTTCGCAACATATTGTGATTTTTATTTCTCTTTCTTGTGTGGATAGAGACAACTTTTGCTATCACATTTACTTCTACATCTGTGTCAGACAAGCAAACAGCCGCAGTTGCAACATCATCAAACACAGGAATTGGGGGGTTTTTTGCAAATCTTTTAAACACTCTTTGGTCAATTATTGTATGGATTTTTATTGGTTATTTGACTCTTAAGCTGATTCGTCTTGCGTATGAAATTGTACGTGCAAAAAATCTTGTTTATATGAGAGTAATGCTTCCACGTGCCGATTCAAAGCTTGATAAAGAGCAAGATACCAAAAAAGATTTTAAGGAAAAAATCGGTATCATGACGCTTTTTTATAAGTCCATTCATATGATTGGACAGATTTCTGCGACGAATACTATTATGAACTTTATTTTTGGTCATGCGAAAGTTTCTCTTGAAATGACTTATGATCATGGTCAGGTGTATTTTTACATAGTAGCATATCGTGAGCATATGACGCTTATTGTTCAGCAAGTAACATCAAACTATCCAGATGCTGAAGTAAAGATTCTCAAAGCGTCTGATATGCCTGATATTAAACCACGAGGCTATGTACTAGAGGCAGCTTCCATTGGAAAACAAACAGATGATGTTTTTCCTATTAAAACTTATAAATATTTTGAAGATGATCCGCTTTCAAGTTATACCAACAACTTTGGTTCTCTCAAAAAAACTGATGTAGCAACTATTCAATGGATTATTAAGCCTCTTGGAGCACGGTGGAATCGTCGTGCTAAAGATGCGGCACGCTTGGTGGCAAAAGGTGAATACAGAAAAGGAATGAAATTTGGTGTTTTTACGGGATTTTTTCAGACTTTGCTTGCACCATTTCGTTTCTTGATTTTCCGATTTATTAAAAATGAAGCGGTTTCTGGTGATGGAAGTACAACTCATCCAGGAGCTTCAGGTGGGGATGCATACAAAATCTTTAACCAAGCAGAAACAGAAGCACAAAAAATGGTAGGGGAATCAGCTGGACAACCATGATTTGAATGTTCTATTCGTATTCTTGTGGCATCAGATACTCGTTCATCAGCACATGAAGGTTTGCATTCATTGGTGGCAGCAAACTCTGTTTTTACTGATGAATATAATAATCAGCTTGATAATCCACAAATGATGGAAGATATCTTCAGGGCGATTTTTACGCCAATTCGTTGGTTTGCATATAGATATCGTCTTATGGGAATGCTTCAGGATATTTCACGATTTTCTACTGATGAAATGTCGACAATGTATCATTTTCCTGATATTAAGTATAATAAATCTCCAATTATTGCATGGCTTGATTATAAAATGCTCCCACCTCCATCAAACCTCAAATTTCCAAAAGAACCAATGATGCTTATGGATTATAAAAGGGATGAAAAGGGAAATATTATTACTAAAGACGGTTCAAAACTTCAGGTAGATAAAAATAAAAATCTCCTTCGTGATCCACAAAAAAATCTCCTTCTTCTCGATGGGACTATTGTTCCAATCCACAAGGAATGACCAGCTCTTGGTTCTCCAATTGATGAATGAAAAAAACCAGAAAAATTTTCAACACATAGATATCTTGCGGGATTTCCTCTATATAAGGATGGTATTCTTATGTGATGGAATGAATATCGCAATAAAAAAACGCCAATTTATTTTATGACAAAAGATCGTGGTCGTCATCATTATATTATTGGTAAATCAGGTTGAGGTAAGTCAGTATTTATTGGTTATTTGGCTCGTCAGGATCTTTGGAATGGTGATGGACTTTGTGTGATTGATCCACATGGTGATCTTGTGGAAGATATTGTATCATTTACTCCGCACGAACGCGCTCGTGATATGATTATCTTTGATCCAGCAGATTATGAACGTCCTATGGGAATTAATATGCTTGATATTATTGCTACCGATCCTAATCTTCGTGCTATTGAAAAAGATCGTGCTGCGCTGGATACAACTTCGATTTTTATTAAGATGTATGGTGATGAGATATTTGGACCTCGTATTCAGCATTATTTCCGAAATGGTTGCTTAACGCTTATGGATGATGAGGAGGATGGCGGAACAATTATCGACGTTCCTCGTCTCTTTACTGATGATAGTTACATGAAGTATAAAACTTCAAAAATCAAGAATGTGATGGTAAAATCTTTCTGGGATCATGAATATGCACAGACAGGTGATAGAGAAAAACAAGAAATGATTCCATTCTTCTCGGCAAAATTTGGTCCATTTATTACCAACACTACTATGCGTAATATTATTGGTCAAACCAAATCAGCCTTCAATTTCCGTCAAGTAATGGATCAGCAAAAAGTTCTTATGGTGAATCTTTCTAAGGGTAAAATCGGTGATCTTAATGCTCAGCTCCTTGGTTTGATTATGGTTTCAAAAATCAATATGGCGGCTATGAGTCGTGCTGATATGCCGGAACATGAACGCAAAAACTTTTTTCTTTATGTGGATGAATTCCAGAACTTTGCGACTGATACCTTTGGTGAAATTCTCTCTGAAGCGCGTAAATATCGTCTAGCACTCATTATGGCTCACCAGTTTATTGCACAGATCGGTGGTTCGGGTGCTAAAAAGGGAGATAAGCCGTCTATTAAGGATGCGGTATTCGGTAATGCGGGTACTATGATGTCATTTAAAGTGGGTGCAGAAGATGCGGAATATCTTGAAAAAGAATACGCACCATTGCTTTCACAACAAGATATTATTGGTATTGCGAATTTTACAACATATGTAAAGCTCAATATCGATAATGCTACGACTCGCCCATTTGATATGAAGACAATTTGGGATAATACTTATAAAAATGATGAAGTTTCTAAAATTATTAAAGAATATTCTCGAAAGACCTTTGGTCGTAAGAAGGAGTATGTAGATATGGAATTAGAGGCTCGTATGGGTATTATTAGAGAATAAAATTTTTAAAAATTTTTTTAAAAGAAATAACAAAAATATTATGTTTCAGAAAAAAAATTCTTTTCACATCTTGCTCAATATTTCAATACTGATACTCACTCTAGTTGATTCTGTTATTTTGCTTGGGTTCTTTGGTTTTGGTCCATTTGTGGAATCAGTAGCCTTGCATTCGGGTGTATATTCTTTAGTTATGGCTTTGCAAATTCCTATTATATATTTTATTGTATATAAGGCATATATTGCACCTATTGAAGCTTTAAAACAAGGTATTGCTCGATTTTATACAGAAATTGATGATGAACCAAACTTTGAGGCGAATTCTTGGGCAAAAGGAATGAATGATGTGATTATATTTTTTAAAAAATCTTTACAAATTTTGAAAGTGTTTAAAAGTGAATTGCGTGATGGTCGAAAACTTCGTTCTGAAGTGGAAATTGCTGCTGATATTCAAAAACAATCACTATCAAAAGATTCTGTTGCCATACCATGATTAGATGTGGCAACGGGTATTTGTTCGGCTTCGGAGGTTGGTGGTGATAGTCTTGATGTGGTGGTTGGTCAGAATGGGAATTATTATCTTTATGTGGGTGATGTAACAGGACATGGCGTGGCTTCAGGATTTGTAATGATGATGGTAAACGCTCTCATCTCTGCTTTTGCTAGTAAGTCTATTAGTGGTGCTGAAATTCTTGCATCTACCAATGCTATTCTTAAGCCACGAATCAAGCAAAATATGATGATGACAGCTGTGATGCTCCGTTGGGATAGTATAAACAAAAAAATGTATTACACTGGCGCGGGACATGAATTTATTCTTATTTATAAAGCGAAAGAAAAACAAATTTACAAAGTAAAAAGTGGTGGTATGGCCATTGGTATGATGAAAAATATTTCAAAAACCCTTAAAGAACAACAAATTTCTTTTGAAAAATGAGATATTATTGTTCTCTATACTGATGGAATCTCGGAAGCAAGATATAGGAGTGAACAGAATGGTATGTTATTTGGTGTTGATAGAATTACAGAATCCGTGATGAAACTTGCAAATCCAAATCCAGAAACAGTATTTCGTCAATTAACGCTTGATTTGTCAGCATTTATGGGATATAAACATGTTCAATATGATGATATTACGCTCGCGGTTGTATGATTTACACCAGAATGACAAACTTCGACAATTATGACAGATATTGCAACTAAAATTGACAAATCAAATATTACAGAATGGAATTGGTGATTATCAAAATAATTTAAAAAATTTTTATGACAACAAATGCTAATAACATACCTTCAGTAAATGATCTTATTGCTATGAATTATACTGGTGATGTTGATGGTTTACAGGAGAGAAATTGAATGCAAGGTACTCAGGTTGTTTTTGTTGAGGAAAAGAAAAAAACTGAAATAGTGACAACTTCGACAACTTCGCCATCAATTCCTCAAGAAAATAACCCCCCTGATTCCAGCCCTAGTTTTATGATTGCAAATGATGATTGAAATAGAAAAATGACAAAAGAAGAAGCTCGAGAGTATAAAGAAATGGAGAAGGTTTGGAATGAATCATTTGCGTATATCAAAGATATGATTTCTCCAGCAATGATAAAAATTGATGCTAAAAAGTTACAAATTGGAGATACTTTAGTTAGGACCATCTATACATATGCATATCCTGATGTGCTTGAATGAAACTGGCTTTCCCCATTGATTAACTGGGATGTAAAATTTGATATATCTATGTTTGTATATCCTGTGGATTCTTCACGAGTAATGAGATTCTTGAGAACTCGTCTGACCCAATTGCGATCACAGGCTTTGATGAATCGAGAAAAATGATTGATTTCTGATCCGCGTCTTGAAGCGCAGATGCAAGATGTAGAAGAATTGCAACAATCTTTGACTCGTGGACAGGAACGCTATTTTCATTTGTCTCTGTATATTACTACATATGCAGAAAATGAAGATGAAATGAAAAAACTTCAAAACAAGCTTGATATGATGCTTTCAGGGCGAAATATTCTCACCAAACAAGCTTTACTTCGGGCGGAACAGTGATTTATTGCAACAGGTCCATTTGCTCGTGATGAAGTGAATGTATATCGCAATATTTCTACCAAAGGTCTTTCTACTACATTTCCATTTTCTTCTAATTCCCTTTCGCAAGATGATGGTGTGTTCTATGGTATCAATACGCATAATAAATCACTTATTATTTTTGATCGTTTTCGTTCAGAAAATGCAAATATGTGTGTATTTGCGAAGTCAGGTTGAGGTAAATCATTTGCTGTTAAGCTTGAAATTCTTCGTTCGCTTATGATGGGAATTGACGTGATTGTACTCGATCCAGAAAATGAATATCGTGCGCTGGTAGAAACGGTGGGCGGAACCTATACAAATATCTCTCTGAATTCTGAAGAAAAAATCAATCCATTTGATCTTCCTCGTGGACTCAAAGATGCTGAGGCTCATCCATGAGATTTGCTTCGTGGCGCTATTGTGAATATGCTTGGACTCCTTCGTCTTATGCTTGGTCAGATTACGCCAAATGAAGAATCTATTCTTGAAAAAGCACTCATTACTACATATTCACTCAAGGGTATTACCATGGAAGATGATAATACTGAATGAAAAGAAATTCCTCTCATGAAGGATCTCTATTCTGTTCTTGAGACCATGGATGGTGCGAGTGGGCTTGTGAATCGTCTTGAAAAATATGTATTCGGTGTATTCTCGGGTGTATTCTCACAACCAACCAATGTGAATCTCTCGGGTGGACTAGTAGTCTTCTCGGTTCGTGATCTTGATGATATTCTTCGTCCAATTGCCATGTATATTCTCTTGAATTATGTATGGAATGTGGCGCGCTCTTCCGAGAAAAAACGCTTCCTTGTAGTAGATGAAGCGTGGAATATTATGCAATATGAAGATTCTGCCAAATTTCTCTTTGGCCTTGTGAAGCGTGCTCGTAAGTATGGATTGGGCGTGACAACTATTACACAGGATGTGGAAGACTTTATGGGATCAAGTTATGGAAAGGCTATTGTAACCAACTCTTCGATTCAACTCCTTCTCAAGCAGTCGCCTGCATCTATTGATGTGCTCCAATGAATTTTCAAACTCACAGAACAAGAAAAATATATTCTCTTAAATGCGTCTGTAGGTACCTGATTATTTTTTGCAGCAGGTGAACATGTTGGTATTGAAATTCTGGCTTCATATTTTGAAGAACAAGTGATTACTACAAAGCCAAAAGTATAAAATCCTCATTATGAGGATTTTTTTAAAAAATATTTTACACCATATTTTCTTCAAATTTCAACTCAAAATTTTTAAAAAATTTTTAAAAATTGCAAAAAAAATAGAATCATGATACAATATTTTTATAAAAAATTTTTATGCTAAAAATATTGAAAAAATCCCGAAAATGAAGCGCCTTGCTTATAGGTCTTGTGATAACAACCTTGTTATCTGTTTTAGTGATTGGTTTTTTGGAGAAAACTATGCGTTTGGGAGTGAATTCAAAATCTATTGAACAATCAGTACAATCATATTATTTGGCAACTGGAACTATTGAATCAACCCTTCAGAATGCTGGTACAAATCTCAAAAAATCTCCATGGAAAATTACATGAAAGACTAAAACAACCCCAAGATGATATTCTGGTTCTTATTTGGATATAAAATCACTAGATAAGCAAATTCCATCTGCATGATTCGGAAATTCTCCATTTGATAATAATTATAATCTTATTTCCATGGATAAGCCAGTACAAGTAGTGATTCCAAATGGAATAAATTGGGATGAGGTAAAAATTGAAATTCGCCTTCCCAAAACTATTAAAGGTACAAATGGTGTTATGAAATCTCCATCCATTAAATCAGGTATAAGTAGTACTGATGTTATTCTTTGGACAATAGGCAATACAAAAAAGGTTTTGTATGCTAAATGAACTGGGGTTATTAAAATAGGAGATATTAATAAACCTGCTTTTTCTCTTGGCTCAAAGATGTGAATATTTTATAAACAAGCATCCTGAAAAGTTGTTCCTTTTGAAAAAACTCTAAAGGAATTTTATATCAGTTCTGATGGGTTAGAAACTTCATGACGTCAATGTGCTAATTATACTTGTACACTCAAACTCTCCATGCTTCGACCAGTGGAAACAGTAAATAATGGTCCTTTCCCTTTTTTGGAGTATAAAATTAACTTGAGACAAATTATTCCGAATCAATATATGGTCATTGATTCCACTGGCTATGTCGGTGACTATCAACGTTCACGTCGAATATTTATCCCACAAATTACCACCAATACAGCTCTTGACTTTGCAGTACTTCAGTAGTATAATGCAAGTATGCAAACTATTATTATCAATCAAGAAAGTGATGCTGATCAGCGTCTTGATAAATTTTTAAAAAAATTTTTCCCCAATCTTGCTCTCGGTGCTATATACAAAATGCTTCGTACTGGCAAGATAAAAGTTTCTGGAAAGAAAAAAGAACAAAATTATCGTTTGATTCTTGGAGATGAAATTCAGATTTTTCTCACAGAAAGTGAGATTTCTGAATTGCAAAAAACAGAAAAAAAACAAGAAAAATCTCCGCAAATAAAAAATTTTTCAAAAAATCCTCGTCTTGAAATTTTGTATCAAGACGAGGATTTGCTCGTGGTAAATAAAGAATCAGGTATAAATGTACATCCATGAGATCACAAAACCACAGAAATTTCTCTTATTGAGCAACTTCATGATGTTTTGTGAAAAAAATACAATTCCCTGACTTTCAAGCCTTCTCTGGTTCATCGTATTGATAGAGACACAAGCGGTTGTCTGATTATTGCTCTTCAGAAAAATATTTTAGAAAAATTACTTTCTGAATTACAGAATCATCGTATTGAGAAAATATATCATGCTATAGTTTGTGGGAAAATGCCAAAAGCAAGAGGAACTATAGATGTAAAACTATTTCGTCAAGAAAATGCTAAAAATGAAGCTAAGGTTATAGTTTCAGACAAATGACAACGAGCTATTACACATTATAGAACTCTTCGTGAATTTTCTATTGGTAATGAAATTTTTTCTCTTCTTGAATGTCGCATTGAAACAGGGCGTACTCATCAGATTCGCGTTCATCTTGCATATTCTGGTTGTCCTATTGTAGGTGATAAGGCTTATGGAAATAAAAAAATCAATGCATTTGTAAAAAATAATTTCAATATTTTTAGGCAAATGCTTCATGCATTTTCTCTTGAATTTTTTCATCCATGACTTTGAAAAAAAATCCAAATTGAGGCGCCTTATAAATCGGATTTTCAAAAATTTTTATCAAAAGAATAATGATTTTTGTTAAAGAATATTACAATAATTTTTTAAAAATTTTTAAAAAATTATATATCATCAGCTTCTTCGATTTTTTCAACAAGTTTTCGACTTGATGTAGATCATGAAATGATTTTCCATTTTCCTCACAAAAATTTTCCTAAAAAATGTAATAATTCTTCATTGGCCTTTCCATTTTCTGGAACTGCTTTGATTCTGATTTTGAGACTTCAGTCGTCCATTTTTCCTATAAATTCAGTTTTTTTGGCACGAGGAATGACTTTTATTTTGACAAATTTTTCAAAATCCGTATTTTGTAGCATATTGATAATTTTTTAAAAATTTTTTCGTTGTGGATTATAAAGTTTTCGGTTGTAAAACCAATAAATATTTTGCAGAAAAATGGCTAGTACATCCCCATCTTGAGGATAAAAAGGGGTATTTTATTGCGTCTTGTGTGGTAACAGATCGTGCTAAGGCAAAATGGGTAAAACATGCACTCAAAAGACTTAAGGCTCTCAAGAATGATGAAAAGCTTTTTCTTTCTGGTTGTGGAAATATTCGTGACGGTGTTGTTGATCCAAAATTTTATGAAATTTATCATGAATTGCAAGATTTTCGTGATAAAATTGAAGTACTTCCTGAAGATCCAAGTGATTTTGTAATGAATGAGGACGAAAAAAAACGAATGGTTCTCACAAAACTACGAACGCTCAAGTCAGCTACAAAGCAGATTTTTACAAGAAAATATCTTGTTGTGCAAACAGGTTGTGATAATTTTTGTACATTTTGTCTTACGGTTCAGGCTCGTGGTCGTCACAAGTTTCGTCCGCTTGATGAGATTCTTGATGAAATTCATACTTTTGTACGTGCTGGTGGTAAAGAAATTGTGCTCACTGGGATTAACCTTGGTGCTTGGGGAGCGGAAAGCTCCAATGATTTTAATGCTTCGAAATTTTTGGAATTGATTCAAAAAATTCTTTCAGAAACAGAAATTGAGCGTATACGAATTTCATCTTTGGGTGTGGAATTTTTTACTGATGAATTGATAAATATTTTTAAAAATCCAAGAATTATTGCATATGTACATTTATCCATTCAATCAGGATCAAGTAAAATCCTCAAACGAATGAATCGTCATTATGATGGTGAAAAAGTTCATGATACACTCACAAAACTTCGTTCACTGAAGCGAGAGGATGGTGTTGTTCTCAATATTTGAGCGGATTTGATTCTTGGTTTTCCTGGTGAATCTGATGAAGATTTTGCAAAAACACTTGCATTAGTTGATGATTTTGCTATTACACAATTGCATGCATTTCCATTTTCTGGTCATGTGGATCACTATAGTGTTCCGGCAGGGAGTTTTGCGGAACAAATACCAAATCATATTGCACAGACACGTACAAAAATAATTCTTGAGCATTGACACATTCAAAAAAAATGGCTTGCTGATCAAACTATTGGAAAAAATATGAAAGTTCTTGTAGAGAAGATTCATTCTGAAGGCTGATTTTTTGGTTCTACTGAGAATTATTTGGCTTGTAATGAGACAAATTTTATTCCTGATGCTAATCAAAAAATTGCTCGTGGTGAGGTTATTACAGGGGTATATACAGGTTTTATTGATGCTGATGCGGAATAATAAAAATCCTCCATTATGGAGGATTTTTATTTAAAAAAACTATTAAATTTTGAAATAAATTTATTGGCAATAATGGTTGGAAGTTGATTAACATGGCGAGTTAATTCTACCATTTGTTCCACTAATTCCAGGATTCTATCAATTCTGTCCATATTTCTATAAAGTCTCCAGAGAATCATAGAGAGAATAACAAAAACTGGAATGAGACCAAAAGCCAGAACTAAATAAAGAAAAGTAAGTGCGTCAATCATAAGGATATTATTAAAAATTATTTTGCAGAAAGTGGATCAATAGGTGTTTCTTCAGTATTTTCTTGAATTTTTTCTTCTGTTTTTGTTTCAGATTTTTTAGTATTTTCTCCTTTATAATCACGGTTTTTTTGTTTCCACCAAGTTTTGATATCTTCTATGGTATTGAGACGAAGTGTTTCATTTCCTTCAAAAAATACGCGCATTTCCAAAGGAAGAGTGTATGTATGTTCTGTGATAAGTCTGTCAGACTTTTCATTATTCATATAACGAAATGTGGCACTATCAACAAATGCTTGTGCTTGCCAGACAGGAAGCATCATCATAACTTCTTTTTCGATTTCGTTTTTTTCGTCAAACGCCAGAATAATAGCACGCTTTTCGGCAATGAGTTTTGTATAGCTTTCGCCATCTTGTACAAAAAGTGGAGTTTTTGCGAGATTATCTCCAGCAAATTCTAGTGCCTTGTTTCCAAGTTCTTTTGCCTTTTCTGTGGCAGTTTTGGTAAAATCACCAAATTTTTGTTTTAAATTATTAAAATCCATAAAATTCATAGTAAAAAATTATACACTTAGTATATCAGTTTTATTGATTTTTTGCAAGAAATTTGTATGTATTTGGCTATAATTTGCACTGATTTCGTCTTGCATTTTTTTATAATTATTTTGTACATAAGAAATTTGTTCTAAAAATTTCTCTTCACTAAAATTTTCTGGAAAAATTGCATATTCCAGTATTCATAATTGCTCACCAATAGAAATGGTTTTTGGTCAATACGGAATCATAATAGCTGGTATGCCAAATTGTGCTGCAAGAATCGTTGAATGCAGTCGCATAGATATAACAATATCTAGATAATTATAGCATTCAAGTGTTTCTTGCATCGACATGGTTATTCGACAATCTTCGCCAATATTTTTTTTGACAAAAATCTCATCATTGTGTGATTCTGAAGATGATAATGAGTGAGAAAGAAATATAACTTCGACATCATTTTTCGACAAACTTCGACATAACTTCGACATAACTTCGACATCATTTTTCGACAAAAAACCAGGTCTCAAAGAGATGCCAATTTTCCATTTTTTATTCGTTTTTTCTTGTGGAGTTTTTCAGGTTCAGAGAAAAACAGAATCATACATTGCTTCAGCTGATACTCCAAATTTTTGTAAAATTTGCGTTGATCTTTCATCGCGTGGAAAAATTTTGTCATTTTTTCTAAAAATTTTTGCAAGTTTCTTTTGATTATCTTCATTTTTGACTTCTACAGAAATTCCTAAAAAAATAACTTGTTTTCGAAAAATTCTTGCAAAAAATAGACGAATTTGCCACTCTAGTAAATTTTTTTTAAAAGAAATTCATGGTTCATTATCAAAGAAAATGCCACCACCACCAATAATGACAATATCAGATTTCCATGTGATATAAATATTTTTAAAAAAATTATTTTTGAAATTATTAGGGAAAAAGCTTAAAAAGTGAA
>JBHBSX010000013.1:0-7466 GCA_041779175.1 Candidatus Altimarinota bacterium
AAATCCAAAAGAACTTGCAAAACTTTTTAAAGTTCTTGGATTTGATGTGGAAATTCCTGAATAAAATCCTCGATTTTTCGAGGATTTTTTATTATAAAAATTTGTTATGAATTTTTTAGAAAACTTTTTAAAAATATAAAATTCTTTTCATAATACAACTTTTAAATAGTAAATAAAATATTTTCAAAAAATTTCTCAATTACAATTTTTTTTTATTTTACATAATTTCCTCAAAATTTTTTTTCAAAATTTTTCCTAAAATCCAAAAATTCAAAATCTTTTTCTCTTTCTTGCAAATATTGCAAAAATATATATAATTCACGCGCTTTTAGTTATTAGTAAATAGTTATTAGATTTTTTAATAGCTACCAACTAATAACTAAATGTTTTATTTTTTTAAAAAATTTTTATGATTCTCTGACTCAAAGACTCAACTGCCAAGAATCGCCAAGTAATCAGCGAAACTTATACTATTGGCGGCAAAAAAATTACTTTTGAATCGGGGCGATTGGCGCTTTTTGCGTCTGGTTCTGTGGTTATCAAAGATGAAGCTGGGAATTTTCTTCTCACAACAGCAGGAATTGGTAATCCAAAAGATGGTGATTTTTTCCCGCTCACGGTGGAATATCAAGAAAAATATTATGCGAGCGGTAAAATCGGCGGAAACCGCTTCCAGAAGCGAGAAGGTCGTCCGAGCGAGGCGGCGATTCTCAACTCTCGTCTTATCGACCGCCCGATTCGTCCGATGTTTCCAAAAGGCACTCGCACCGATGTGCAGATTATTTCGACGATTATGTCCTCGACTGGCGAATCAGATTTTGGATTTTTTGGGATCACTGGTGCGTCGCTCGCGCTTTTGCTTTCTGGCGTGGTAGGATTTGAAGGTCCGATTGCGGGCGTGAGAATTTCCGCTGATGATTTTGGGAATTTTCTTTTTGACCCAAGCTTTGAAATCCTTGAAAAATCAAGTCTCGACCTCACGATTGCGGGGACGGCGGACACGATTACAATGGTAGAAAGTCAGGGAAAAGAAGTTGACAATGATACGATGATTCGTGCTTTTGAATTTGGGCAAAAAATTATTACAGAACTTTGCCACGCACAAAATGATTTTCTTGCAAAATACAAATCCGTGCATGCGCTTCCAGAAGTGACGCTTGCTATTGCAGAAGAAAATCCAGAAATTGCTACTTTTGTTCAGAATAATATTTCTCAAGCTGATATTGATGCGCTTTATGGGCTTGGAAAAATTGAATTTCACGATGCTATTGGTGAAGTTGTAGAAAATATTGCTATCAAATATGCAAATATTTTTACAGAAAATATTTCTGATTTTGATGATGCAAAAAATATTTTAGAAGAAAATTCTATTTCTATTTCCGAAATTGCTGACGAAATCAAGTCAATTGTCAAATCTGATATGCGTGCCAAGATTCTTGCGGGTGGTGGTCGTCTCGATGGTCGTAATCCAGCAGAAGTTCGTCCGGTTTCTACTGATGTGGCGATTTTGCCTCGTACGCATGGTTCTGGGCTTTTTGAACGTGGTGTAACGCAAGTGCTTTCAGTAACAACGCTCGGTGGTCCAAGCGATATTCAAATCGTGGACGATATGTATGAAGAAGATCTCAAGCGATATATTCATCACTATAATTTTCCGCCATATTCTGTGGGTGAAGTTCGTCCGCTTCGTGGTGTGGGTCGTCGTGAAGTTGGTCACGGACGCCTCGCAGAAAAGGCTCTCGAACCAGTGCTTCCGAGCGAAGAAGAATTTCCATATATGATTCGTGTGGTTTCTGAAACTGTGACTTGTAATGGTTCGTCGTCTATGGCGTCAGTTTGTGGATCGACACTTTCGCTTATGGATGCGGGTGTTCCTATCAAGGCTATGGTTGCGGGTGTGGCTATGGGAATGATTTTTGATGAAGAAACTGGCAAATATGTGATTCTTTCGGATATTCAGGCACAAGAAGATTTTCTCTGAGACATGGATTTTAAGGTAGCGCGCACGGACAAAGGGATTACCGCTTTGCAAATGGATTGTAAAATTTCTTGACTTTCTATGGATGTGATTCGTGATGTATTTACACAATCTGTGGACGCGACGAGTTATATTATGGGTGAAATGAAAAAATCACTTTCTGTGCCTCGCGCTGAACTTTCGCCTTATGCGCCGTTTTTGCTTGCGATTTTTGTTCCAGAAGATAAAATGCGTGAAGTGATTGGAAAGGGTGGTGAAACAATTCAAGGAATTGAGAAAAATTTTGGCGTAGAAGTGGATCTCAAAGATGACGGGCATTGTACTATTACTGCCAAAACGCAAGAAGCCGGGCAGAATGCACTCAATTTTATCAAAAATATTCTCAAAGAAATTGAAGTTTGAGACGAATATGAAGGGAAAATTATCAAAATCCTTGACACGGTTGGGGCAATTGTGGAACTCGGAAAAGGAAAAGAAGGTATGATTCATATTTCCAAGTTTGGTGTTCCTACTCGCGTTGCCAATGTGAATGAAGTTGCCAAAGTTGGCGATATTGTCAAGGTAAAAGTCTATAATGTTGATAAAGAAAAGGGTCGCATCGGACTTGAAAAAATCCTTTCAGAATCAGAAAAAGCTGAATTTGATAAAATCAAAAAAGAACTTGAGGCCAAAAAATCAGAACAAAAAGCAAAAACAGAAGAAAATACTCAAGAAAAAATTGCAGAATAATTTTTGAAAAATTTTTAAAAAATCCCCGCATTTGGGGATTTTATTTTGTCTTACAAAGATTGGTGATGATGTAATTCTTGCAAAAACAAGAATTATTATTGAATTCCCAAAGAGGAAATGCTGACGAAATAATTTCTTGCTTTTTGGGTTGGAAATTTTTATTAACACAACTATTAGCAAATCATTGACAATCAGAATCTACTTGACAAGAACGAACCATAGGCGTTTCTAAGAGAGAATAGCCATGATTAATACTAAAATCTGAATACCAGACAAAGAGTATGAAAATAAGTATTCCTATTATTAAAAATATTATTATTTTTTGAAAAAAAGAAATTCTTTTATTTATATGGGATGACATAGTAGTAATTATTATTTTTATTTTAAAATATTTTTTTAAAAACTCAAAAAATCCCATAAAAATGGGACAATTGAGTTTTTAACATTTTCTGCTTACGAAAAACAGTATTTTTATTATATAAATTTTTTGTAAAAGTCAATATTTACTTTTCTGTTAAAAATTTTTCTATATCTTCACGTACGCTTGCAATCATATCTACATCGCGCAAATCGGCGAATTTCATATCAGGAACGCCACTTTGACGCACGCCATACACTTCGCCCGGGCCACGCAATTCAAGGTCAATCTCTGCTAATTCAAATCCATCATTGGTTTGTTCCATCGCGCGAAGTCTCTCGCTTTTGTATTCTTTGGTAGTAAAAAGATAACAATACGACTGATGTTCGCCACGACCGACACGACCGCGGAATTGATGCAATTGTGAAAGTCCGAATCGTTCGGCTGCTTCAATACAAATAATAGTAGCGTTCGGATTGTTCACGCCAACTTCCACTACCGAAGTCGAAGAGAGAATTTGGATTTTATTATCATAAAAATCCTGCATAATGGCGTCTTTTTCTTTTCCGCTCATTTTCCCATGAATGAGTCCAATGCTAAAATTCGGAAAAACGAGTTCAAGTAGCTCAAAAGTTTGCGTTGCGGATGCGACTTCTAGGGTTTCGGATTCTTCCACCAGTGGCGAAATCCAATATACCTGCCGTCAGTTTCGCACTTCTTCTTCAATAAAACGATAAATCTCTTCGCGTTGATTCTCGCGAACGACTTTGGTATAAATCGGCTTGCGACCAACAGGATATTCATTGAGCACGCTGATATCCTGATCGCCATACAGTGTTAGTGCCAATGATCGAGGAATCGGCGTTGCAGACATATTGAGGACATGAGGGATAAGCGACCTCACCACCGACAAATCCTCTTTCAAGTCCCCCTGTGAGGGGGGATTTAGGGGGGATTTTTGTTGTTCTGTTACAATTTTGAGAAATTTTTCAAAAACTCATTCTGTGTGATTGATAACATCAAAATTACTAAAACGCACTTCACGAAGTCATAAACTTTGAATGTATTCCGTTCGTTTCTGATCATAATCTTTGTTTTCCAAATGATTTTCGCCATCAATTTCTATAACTAAATTAAGCTTCGAGCAATAGAAGTCCACAATATATTCACCGAGAGGTTTTTGTTTTCTAAAATGAAAATCTGAAAAAATTTCTTGTTTCAAAATTTGATACCAAAAAACTTTTTCAACTGCATTCATATTGCTTCTATTATTTTTGGCAAATTCAATAAGTTTTGGATTGTATGCAAAATTTTTTCAAGAAGGTATTTTTGGTGTAAAATCCCCCCCTTGCCCCCCCTCACAAGGGGGTGTATTTTCTTTTTTTCAAAGAGGATTTTTATAGAGTTCCAAGGCGGCGCGTTGTTCCACCCCAAATCTATGCTGTTCGTCCACCACCACAAATCCGAGATTTGCAAACTTGACACCTTCCTGAATAAGCGCATGCGTCCCAAAAATAATATTTGTCTGTCCGCTTGCAAGGCGAGTTTTGGCTTCAGTTTTTTGTTTTGCAGTGAGCGAACCAACCAGCAAATCCGATGAAATCCCCAGTTCAAAAAGCCATTTTTCATTGCCAATAAAATGCTGTCGCGCGAGAATTTCGGTTGGCGTCATAATCGCCACCTGCAATTCGCGTCACATTTTTCTCTCGCCCAGAATCGCATGAATCGCGACTAGAAGCGCCACAATAGTCTTTCCAGTTCCCACATCGCCCTGAAGCATACGACTCATAGCAAAGTCTGATTCCATATCTTTGAGAATTTGAAAAATCACAATTTTTTGCTTATTTGTCAGCGGAAAGGGAAGTCCGTCAATAAGCGTTTTCATAAGTTCTGCATCAAGCGGAATCTTGGGTGCAAAACCAGTAGAATTATTTCTGAGTTCGTATTTTTTGAGAATTCCTTTTTGTTGAAAGGCAAAAAGTTCCGCATATCAGAGTTCTGTTTTGGCGCGTTCAAAATCCGCAATATCTCGCGGAAAATGAATAGAGAAAATATTTTCTTTTTTACTGCGAAAATTTTTCTCGGCACGAATTTTTTCAGGAATTTCATCAGGAATTTCGGAAATATAATTTTTCAAAATTTCCATTTTTTCACGAATCCATGTTCCCGAAATATAATTCACATCGCTATAAATCGGAACAATTTCTTTGCGTTTTTCACGAAAATGCTCGATTTCCGCATTAGGAAAAGAAAGTTTTCCGTATTCGTATTTTGGTAAACCAAAAATAATAACTTCGTCCCCAGAAGTAAATTTTTGCAAAAGAAATTTGCGATTAAACCAAACTGCTTCGCTATAATTGCCGTCAATATCCACAAGAACCGCTTTGATAAGCTGTTTTTTATTGCGCGTATATTCGCTTGTCAGAAGTTCGATTTTACATTTTATTGTCTGTTTTTCTTTGATATTTATTTGTGAAAAACGTGTGAGCAGGTCGCTTTTGTCTTCGAGATTTTTGGGAAAAAGTTCCAAAAAATCCGCAATAGTCGTAACGCCCGCATCAGCAAGGGATTTGATATATTTGTCGGTTGTATGAAGAAGTGTTTTGTTGAGTTTGGTATTGAGATTGGACATATTTTGCAAAAATTTTGTTTATTATAAAAAATTTTAAAAATTTTGCAAAAGTGTTTTTGTATAGGAATTTTTGAAAAAATTTTTGAAAAATTTTAATTCATGAAAATATTTCTTTTATTATCTATTGACAAAATAAAAATATTATGTTAAAATAAATCCGTCATTAACAATTTTAGGAGTAATAAGATGAAAGACATCTTAAAACTTTTGGGTGGTGCGGCAGTAGTATTTCTTGCTGCTTGCATGCTAATGTGGGTGGCTTTGATTTTTATCATTGGCGTGCAGATTAATTCTCAATGGTGGTATTTTGTGCCAGCACTGTGGTTAATTTTATTAGCCTGTGGCGCTAAAACTGTGAAAAAGAAAATGGCTTTTGGTGCCATTGGATTGTTATTTACCCTGGCTGCACTTGGTTTTTAAAAACTCGAGTGCAGCTAAAAAACAAAAAAGGAACAAAATTTTGTTCCTTTTTTAGTCGTTATTTTCAAGAAAGTCTTCCAATATGAGTCTCGCTGATTCCGCGTCAATATCTCCATGAAATCCACTTTCCGAAAACGAGATTCTTGCCTCACTTGAAGTTAATCTTTCATCATGAAAAATAATTGGCAATTCAAATTTTTCTAAATTTTTTGAAAATTTTTTGACACGTTTTCCATGTTCAGACATGGTTCCGTCAATATTGTAGGGCATTCCAATAATAATAGCAATTGGATTTTTCTCAGCAATAAATTTTTCTAATTCTTCAATGAGTTGTGGTGTTGCCACGGTTTTGTATGAAAAACAGAAACTAAGGGAATTGTAGGCAAGGCCAGACTTTTTGGTGCCATAATCTATGGCTATATAATTATTTTTCATCAATAGTAATTTCTATAAAAATTTTTGCAATAGTGTCGTGTGTAATGTGGAGATATACAAGATGACGACCAGCAGTTTTGATATGAGTTTTGTTAGGGAGTTTAACATCACGCTTTTCGAAGTGAATACCAAATTTTTTATTAATAGTTGAAATAATTTGATGCTCGTCAAGTCCACCAAAAATTTTATCTCACTTTCCCTTGAGAGAAAAATGAAATTCTTGTCATTCAAGAGTTCTTTGAATTTCAAACGCTTTTTCAAGACGTTCGCGAGCCTGATCTTGTGCACGTTTTTTATCTTGTTCGAGTTTTTTGAGACGTTCAGGAGTGACTTCTATAGCAATTTTTTTGGGAATAAGGGAATTACGAGCCTGAGCAGAAGAGACTTCAATGATATCTCATTTTCGTCCCATATGTGCCACGTCCTGAAGGAGTTCAATGCTGATTTTTTTTACTGACATAGAATATTTGTTAAGAAATAATGTAAGTATTATAATATATTTTTGAGAAATTTCAATTTTTAAAAAAATCTTGACAAAAATAAAAATTCTATATAATACGAGTGTTCATTGGGATATCGCCAAGTGGTAAGGCCTCG
This sequence comes from Candidatus Altimarinota bacterium, assembly GCA_041779175.1. GTDB lineage: Bacteria > Patescibacteriota > Gracilibacteria > BD1-5 > UBA2023 > GN02-873. Next base: position 7,150 of record JBHBSX010000013.1, read on the forward strand.
GACTCTGAATCCGATATTCGTAGGTTCGAATCCTACTATCCCAGCCATCGTTGTCACTTAAGGATCGGTAGCTCAGTCGGTTAGAGCAGAGGCCTCTTAAGCCTAAGGTCGAGGGTTCGAGTCCCTCCCGGTCCACCATATTGAACTTCCAATAATTTTATCATTTTAAAGAGCTTATTTTCCTTTATTTTAAGCTCTTTTTTGTTGTTTATAGAAAGTTCGAGACTTATATTTTTTAGAATTTGTACTTTATAAGATATATATCCTTGATTATAGCTTTCCAAAAGGCTTTTCGAGAGTTCGAGACATTTTTTGAG
>JBHBSX010000014.1:0-9186 GCA_041779175.1 Candidatus Altimarinota bacterium
GAATCGGAAGTTCAAAAACTTCAAAGCCTTCATATTGAGCAAGAAATTCCAGAACTCGCATTACAAAGCAAAAGAAGAGAGATTTTGTTGCAGAACTTGCAGAAATTGTGATAAATTTTTGAAAAAAAATCTGAAAAAAATCCCAAAACCTGGGATTTTATTTTTTTAAAAATTTTTTCGTTTTTTGTAAAATAGCAAAAATATAATATTTCCATGAAAGTGGTTTCAAGAATTTGGTTGGCAATTCTACCAATTCCCCACCGAGTTTTTGCTTGAATTGTGACACACCAAGTAGCGGATCATTTGGATCATTTGGATCAGCCACGCCAAGCAAATCATAATTCTCACATCACTTCTCGCGCGCCAATTCCATAGTTCGCCACAAAAGCAAATAACTCGCCGCCACCTTTCGGCCTTCTGGTTCGCTCGTTGACGCGCCATAATAATACACCGCATCATGCCCTGAGAACACCGAAATTGCCATTGCTACAATTTTTTCTTTATAATTCGCTAATGCCACGATTTTTTGACCAGGCAATTCGTCAAGAAAATTTTTATAATATTCGCGAGAGTTATGAGAAAAATTATCTCGCTTTGTTGTCTCGTCAAGAAGCGACATCCAAGCATCAAGATGTGATTCATTAGTAATATCAAGCAATTCCACTTCTACCCCTTGTTTTTCTGCATTACGAACCGCATAACGCCCTTTTTGTGGCATTTTCGTAAGAATCTCTTCAGCCGTATCAGCAAGTGAAATCACACGAGTAAATGGCATTAGGAATTTTTTTGAAATTTTTTGTGAAGAATTTTTGAAAAAATTTTCGAGAATTTCAGATTTTTCCAGAGGTTCAATTTGTATAAAAATACAATTTTTATTTTTTAAAAAATTTTCTAATTCCAGCAAACATTGTTCTGTATCGTCTGATAATTGAAAATTTTTAACGCCGAGAATAAAAGCGCCAAAAAATCCTGCACCAATAGAACGAATTTCTACAGCAAAAAAAGTAGAATCAGGATTTCAAAAATAAAAAACTTCTTCGGCTTGATGAGATTTTTTTAAAATATTTTGCCAAGAAATACCTTGCCAAAAAGAAAGATTTTGAGAAATTGAAGAAATTTTTTCTTCAGAAAATTGAAAAATTGAATATTGCATAGAGACATTTTAAAGATTTTTAAAGAAAATCAAGAAAAAATTTGCAAGAAACACAAAAAAGTGTTATAATAGTGATATATAATTTTTTATACTTATTTACTATGCTCACTCATCTTGAAATCAAAACCGCATCAACCAATACTGGAGTAAAAATTTTCTCATTCGATGGAGAACTTGACGAAACCAATGTGGACAATACATTTCCAAGCATTATTGAAAGTATTGGTGATTTTAATGGCGCACGCACACTTTTTAATCTTGAAAAACTCAAGTATCTCAATTCCAAATCTATTGGATATATTGCTGATATTGCACAGAGAACCGAAGATGGAAATGGAAAATTTGCTCTCTGCAATCTCTCTGCTGAAGTATATGACACTCTTGATCTTGTAGGAATTACCTCTATCCTTCCAGTATTCAACTCACAAGAAACCGCACTTGTAGAACTTTCAAAATAATTTTATTTCAATATCTATACATATATGTCTATAGAGCGATTAAGAATTTTTACTGTTGAAAAAAAAGAAAACACTAAAACATCCACACCGGAAATTGCGCCAACCATGATACATACTCCTGATATTCATCAAGAGACAGAAAATCGTGTAGAACAACACCAAACAGCAACTACTATAGCAAAAAGTGAAATCCAAACACAAACACAACAACTACAAAATGATATCAATACAAACAATATAAAATTATCTCCTTCAGCAGAAAAAACATGGAATCATCCTGTTTTTCAGAAAGAGATGCAAGCCATGTGTCAACGACTTGGAATCAATCCTGAACATCTCAAGATTGTTATGAATAAAGAATCAAAGATTAATCCACAAGCAAGAAATAAATCTACCAATGCTACTGGACTTATTCAATTCATGCCAGACACAGCCCTCAAGATTGGCACTAGCGTAAATGCACTTTATAAAATGTCAGCAGTGGAACAATTAAAGTATGTTGAAAAATTTTATAAGCCTTATAAATGAAAACTCAATACTGCTGGAGAATTATATCTCGCCACATTCTATCCGCTCGCACTTTCAAAATGAGATAATTTTATTCTTGGAAGCGAAAGATCAGCGAAGTATGCAAAAATCGTGGCACAACAAAATCCTGGAATTGCAAAATTTTCAAACACTCAAGCTGGAATCACAAAAGCAGCTTTTGAAAGATATGTATATGCATAAAAAATCCCAAAATTTGGGATTTTTTTAAAACAAGACATCTTGTAAGTCATCTTTTTTTTGTATTGGAAAAAGGATTTTTTGAATTTTTGTAAAAATTTCTTTTTCATCAAAAGTGGAAATACGTATTTTTCCTTCAAAAATTCCTTCCAATAATTCAGAACAATCTAGTTTTTTTGAATCAATAATATACACTATTTCTCCAGCCGAAAGAAAAATCTTTTGATATATATCAATTTGTATACCAAAATAATCTTCTCTATTTTGCAATAATGTTAAAAATTTATTATATTCTTCCCAGGAAGTAATTTCTTTGGAAACAATCTGTATTTTCTTCTCCTGCACCTCTTGCAAACCCTTTGGAATCAGTGATTTGAATTCAAATTTTTTGAGAAGATTGATATATTCTGGATTTTTAAGTTTTTCTGCAAAGAATTCTTCAGAAATAGGTTCAATCTCTAAATCTGTAATAATATTAGCAAGTTTTTGTGACAAAAAAGCCATTTCTTTACCATTTTCAAGAGATTCTCGCATTTTAGGCGTATAGTCTTCAAGATGCTCATAAATCCCTTCAAGTGAAGAATATTTGGAAAGCAAATCCGCTGTTTTCTTCGGTCAAAAACCCGCAAGTCAAGGAATATTATCCGCACTATCACCCACAATAGCAAGATAATCGCGCACCTGCTCTGGTGGTACACCAAATTTCTCAATCACATCGGATCGACGCATAAATTTGCGTTTCATAGCATCATAAATATGAACCCTGTCATCGATCACAAATTGACACAAATCCTTATCAGAAGAAATAATCACCACCTGACGATTATCAGTTGGATATTGCACTGCAATTGTCCCCATTACATCATCAGCTTCGAATCATTCTTTACCAATAATCTGAATATTTGCTGTCTTAAAGAGAGAAAAAACGCCGTCAATCTGAGAACGAAGATTATCAGGCATTCTATCACGCGTGGCTTTGTAATCAGAAAAAATCTCATCACGAAACGAAGAACCCAAATCAGTTGCTACTACAAGAAGTGCATTAGGATTTTCTTCAGAAAGGCTTTTTAAAAATTTTGCCACACCAAAAATCGCATTCACTTGCATACCCTCACGAGTATGCATTTCTGGAATAGCATAAAACATTCTATAAATAAGATTATATGCATCAATAACAAAAAGAGTCTGTTTCATGAGATTATTTTGGAATATTAAATCATTGCTTTTCAAGCATTTCTCTGAGATATTTTCATTTGAGAATACCTGGTAAAAAGTGCATATGCCAATGTTCCACACTTCTTCCATCAATTGTCTCTCTTGTAAAATTCTCACGAGTAAATGAAAAATATAAAGAATTTTTAAAAAATTCTGCTACAAATTCATGCGCCAAAGACATTTCTTGCCATTCTTCTGGTGTTAATTCTGTAGAGAATTTTCTGTGTTTTTTGGGAACCAACATAATATGCTGACCATTGTCAATATATGGATATTTATTGTTTACAATAAACCAATATTTACCTTCCCAAATAACTTCATTTCTGTTTATGGTTGCCTCACAAAAAGGACAATTTTCTTCTCCAAGCATTCACTGTTTAATAACTTCATGATATTCTTCACGAGTTCAGATTTTTGACATATTTTTTAAAAAAATTTTAATTTTCAGAATTATTTGAAATTTTTTCGAGAACAATTTTGCAAATTTCTTCAAAAATTTCATCTTCGTGACGATTTCCATTGACACGAATCATGCGATTTTGCATAATTTCGAGCTTTTCACACTTATCATAACCTGTCGCTGTATCCATAAAAAATTGTCGCCCCATTGATTCCCATTTATCGCCCTTTTCATCAAAAACGCGCTTCATGGCCGTATCCACATCAGTATCAATATAAAGCACCAAATCAGGAAGACAATCTGCAATAGCATCAGTATTAACTGACATAACACGATCAAATCCGAGTTTTTGTGCTTCCCCTTGATATGCCAATGACGACAAGAATGAACGATCTGAAATAATAATTTTTCCAATTTGCAAAGCAGGAATAATTACTGTATGAATCAATTGTGCACGAGCCGCGGCATAAAGATATGCATTTGTTAATGGATGCATATAATCATTATCCCAATGTTTGGCCTGTGCCAGTTCGCGAATATCTTGCGCAATCGGTGTTGCACCTGGTTCATAAACCTTCATAACTTCCTTTTCTGGAAATTTTTTTTGCAAAAATTCAAAAAGTTTCTTGGATTGTGTAGATTTGCCCGCTCAGGCAATTCATTCAAAGACGATATACATAAAAAGTATGAATTATAAATTATAATTTATGAATTTTTCGAAATATTTTTCTTATTTTTCATTGTAATTATAGAACTACGAAGAATTTTTAGAATTTCCATTCATTCACTAAAAAGATTTTGAAAAATTTTCTCATCAATATAGTTACTCTGATACAATAATTCCAACCAATACAAAGTTTCATTGGTTTCCTTTTGTGCAATAGAAAGTTTGTGAATAAAATCTTGTGCACTTTCCGCATTTTGAGACTCTCGCACATTTGCACCAATAGAAGTTCCGCTACGCAAAACTTGTTTACTAATAACAAATTCCCTCTTGGAATCAAGAATTTTATATAAGTCTATAATCTCAAGAGCATATGTAAAAGTTTTCTCAACAATAAAATTTTTTGTTTTTCCATTCATAATTTATAAATCATAAATTATAATTCTCATTTATACTGCAATTGGCGCTTTAATAGTTTCGTGTGGATTATAATCTATAAGTTCAAAATCTTCAAAAACAAAACCAAATAAATCTTTTTTGTCTGCAATTTTCATGATTGGAAATGGTCTCGGATCGCGTGAAAGCTGTTCTTTTACCTGTTTGATATGATTATTATAAATATGCACATCGCCAAAAGTATGAACAAATTCTCATACTTCCAGTCCTGTAACTTTTGCAATCATCATAGTCAATAGTGCATATGACGCAATATTGAACGGAACACCAAGGAAGACATCAGCCGAACGCTGATATAATTGACAAGAAAGCTTTCCATCAGCAACATAAAATTGAAAAAGCGTATGACAAGGTGGTGGTGCCGAATCTTTATCTTTAATAAGCGTTTCAATCTCACCCACATTCCAACCAGAAACAATATTGCGACGAGAATATGGATCATTAATTATAGTATTAAGTGCATTTTGAATCTGATCAATAGAATTACCCTCACGAGTATCCCAACTACGCCATTGTTTACCATAAACAGGACCAAGATCTCACCATTTTTTCGCAAATTCTTCATCGGTTTTAATTTTTTCTACAAAAATTTCGAGTTCAGCATGCCAAGCATCAGAATATCGTGGTAATTGTTCTTCGAGATTATTGCGCTTGATATACATAGAAAATGCCCATTCATTCCAGATTTTTACATTATTCTGAACAAGAAAACGAATATTTGTATCACCTGAGAGAAACCACAGAAGTTCATAAATAATCGCTTTAATAAAAACTTTTTTGGTTGTCAAAAGTGGAAATCATTGACTAAGATCAAATCGCATTTGATGCCCAAAAATTGATTTGGTTCCAATTCCTGTGCGATCCATTCTTGTAACTCAAGTATCAAGAATTTTTTGAAGCAAATCAAGATATTGTTGTTCACCTGTATTCATATTATTTTTTGATTAAAGTAATAAAATATCCGTGAGAAAATTGCTCGCGAGAAGTTTCCTCAAAATTTTTTCGAAAATCTTTTACAATAACATCCCCTTTACAATCCCCTTCCACAAGTGTCAATTCAACCTCATCAACCAAATTATTTTCAAAAAAATAATTATACAACATAGCCCCACCTATGAGAAAAATTTTTCGTTTTTCATTTTGTAAAATTTGAAAAAGCTGTTCTGTATTTGTCACACATTCTACACCTTCTATACTCTCTGGAGTAAAAACAATATTACGACGATTCGGAAGTGGACGGAATTTGGAAGGAAGCGAATAATAGGTATTTTTTCCCATTATAACCACATTTCCTGTAGTAAATTCACGAAATCGTTTCATATCTTCAGGAATATTCCAAATCAGTGAATTGTTATCACCAATAATTCCATCATTTGTCATTGCAAGAATAGCAGTGATTTTTGGTTTTTGCATAATTATTTTTTAAAAAATATATTACCCATATTCATCTTATTCACAATTTTCATCAATTATATAATTTTATATCTTTCCTGTAGTTCCAAATCCGCCACGATTAGCGTTATTCATAGTTTCTACGAATTCAAATTCTGGCTTTGCAATCTGAACAAACATTGCCTGACCAATTCTCTCACCCGCTTGCAAAGTCACTGATTCATTGCGCATATTGATATATGCAAACTTAATAGTATCATTATCACCAGAATAATCCTGATCAATAATCCCCACACTATTAACCTGCATAAGACCATAATTCTTAAAAGTCGAAGAACGCGGTGCAATCATCAACATATACCCCTCAGGGGTTTCCACAACAGTACCAGTTTCAACAAGTTTCCACTCACCTGGCGCAAAGGTCACATCTTCACTTGCACAGAGATCAAAAGCACATGCACCTTGTGTCTTGTATTCAAGTGGGAAATTGTGATTTTTTTTGATACGAACCTTCATAGAAAAGAATTAGAAATAAAAAATCCCATATAGTATATGGAATTTTTTATTTTTTCAACAATTTTTTAAAAAATTTTTCGATATTTTGTATAATATTTTTTTAAAAAACCACTATAAGTTGTATTTTAAAAAGTTTTTTAAAAATTATTTCCTTACTTCAACACCAGAAAGAAAATATTGAATAATTTGTTTATAATTCCAACCCATTTTTGCAAAATGAGTAGCACCATTACCAGAAATCCCAACTCCATGTCCCCAACGAGTTTCTCAGAGACTTCCTGGATCGGCAACTGACTGTAAATATGGAATATTTTCACAATTTTTTCAATTATTTTGCTGACAATAGTCCATATACGAAAGCGTACGACCTGATGAACGTGAGAAATACCAAGGCTTAATCAAAGTATTATTATAATAAATCACCTCTCCAGTTGTTGCATCTACCATTTTTGCTACATTTGGAGAACGACGTTCATAGTCATAACCAAGATATTTTTGAAAAGATTCAGGATTATCACTTCCATCACACAATGAAGTATTATACTTTCGATTTTGTGGAAGCATATAGAATCGTGCATATCATCGTGCCGCCACAACAATAGTTTTAATTTTTTCTGGCAAATCCCCATCAGATACCTCACCAAGCCCTTTGAGATAATATTCTACTGGAAGTCTATTGACTACCACAAAAGAATTGTTTTCATTCACAACTTCTATAGTATCACGAAAAATATTATCATTATAACGATTTTTTGTATCCCACTCAGGCTTACGAGTCCATGACGAAATTTCTACTACTCCTGACTTTAATGACACTTTTTTTACAATTCTCTCTCCTTGATTTCACACCTTCACACTCAAGCCATTATTTACTAGAGAAATAACAACTTCTGTATTTGGAGCAAGATACTGACTATTTCCATCCAATTGAAGCACACCCTCTAGACTATCAAATGGACGAAGCTTAATAGTTGTGAGATTATTTGGATATGATAATTTTATGCCAATTTTTTCAGGAGAATACTGCAATGAAACAAGATTATTTCGTTCTTGCGAAGAAAGCGTACGCACCACAGGAATTTCTGAAGAAAAAGACGGAAGTGCTGGCGCTGAATTGAGTGTCGGAGTATTTATCTGAACTGTTTGAGATTGAGTTGTAGTAACCGTAGAATCAAACATTCCAGAAATTGTTGGTTTTATAGAAAGAGTAGTGTTTGGAGTTGATGTGGCCGTAGTTGGCATGGATATTACTGAAATATTTCCAGAATATGACATAATTTCATTTCGCCAGTCCCCCAGTCGAGAATAAATTGCATCACCTGGACAGCTTGTCACACCAACATCACGATGTCCAAGCAAAGCCTTAGTATATACCACTTTAATAGGATAACAAGAAGCAGTGGAGCATGGATAAAATCCCATAACAGAATCATTGAGATTGATATTATATTTTTTTGAAACTGTATATACAAGATTCTTTAGACTTGATTCTTGTGCTATATTCAAAGGAGTGGTATCATATGTTCCCAAAAGTGAAATACCTACAGAGCCAATATTGTTATATGAAGCATGTGCACCAACCACATAATCCCCTCCAGCACGGCCTTCATACACCTTTCCATCACGACCAATAATATAATTATAACCAATATCTCACCAGCCGCGCGTTACTGCATGATAAGAATAAATAGCACGAAGCATCTCCTCATCAGTGCGTCCATCTATTTTGTCGGCTGTATGATGAACAACAATTTTATTCACTTTATTAACTTTTTGAATTGGCCATACTAGTTTTTGACCGTTTTCATAAGCAATTCTCTCTGTTGTCACAAAACTAGAAAGCTTTTCTCCGACAAATTTATTGATATCAGCTGCTTTTTTGGCGGCAGCAATCTGTGTTGCTGTTTTTGTTTTTTGGCTTGCCAATTGCACTGCCTGTGCTACTGCAATTTGTTTTGGATGGCTTGCATAGCGCAAATTTTCATCAGCTCCCCAACTTGAACGAGAAACAACATTATTATTTGCCTGAACAGAATCAAAAGAAAATGTCAGTTTTTTTCCTATTGGAAGCGTATTCATACTATATACCGTCACATTTTCCAATAAATTATTTTTCTTTCACTGATAAAAAATTTCAAAAGCAATTGTATCAGTAGGGCTGGTTACAATAGGAAAAGTATAATAATTTCCCGTCTCGTCCTCATGC
>JBHBSX010000015.1:0-2918 GCA_041779175.1 Candidatus Altimarinota bacterium
AGCGAAGTCGAAGGTCATCCTGAGCGAAGTCGAAGGTCATCCTGAGCGAAGTCGAAGGTCATCCTGAGCGAAGTCGAAGGTCATCCTGAGCGAAGTCGAAGGTCATCCTGAGCGAAGTCGAAGGATGCTTGGAAAATTTTTGTAGAAAAAACCTACTAAATACCCCATTTACAAAACATACAACATAAACAAAAGTAAAAACCACTGACAATATAATCAGTGGTTTTTTGTTGGTAAAAACTTTCGTCTAAAATTATCACTATTTTTCTTTATACATCCACTACAATGAGAAATTATAAGGGATTTTTTAAAAAATTTTTTTTAATAATTTTTAAATAAATTCACATTCCTCACACTCTCACATTCATTCTCAAAGACTTAGAAAAACAAATATTTAGCATCTTACTTGCAGAATTTTTGAATAAAATAAAAAATATTTCTCTTGTAAATGCTATTAATATTTTTTAAAAATCATTCCACAAAACCTGATTTGTAACTTCATGATGAAATAAAATTTCAGAATTTTTTACCTTTTTTCCCAAATCCTTTCCCGAACGATGGGCTACCGCAATTTTGTATTCCAAATATTTTTCCTTAAATTGCTTTCCGAGAAATTTTTCAAAAAATTCACTTTTCTGAAATTTCTCTATAGCATCAAGAATATTTGAAGACAAAATATTTTCTTGGGGCTGCTTTTTCTCTCCGTACAAACCTGCCAAAAGGAGAGAAATGACTACCAAATACGGATTCACATCTGGAGAAACCGAACGAATTTCAATGCGAGCAGATTTTTTGTTGGCTGCAGGAACTCGAATCATTGCTGAACGATCTGATGCTGAAATACGAATTTGATTTGGCGCTTCGAATTTGGGATCAAGTCGACGATACGCATTAACTGATGGATTGAGAACAATACACAACTCTGGAGCATGATTCAAAATTTTTTGCGAAAAATCCTGAGCAAAATCCGAAAGTTTCATCTCACCATTTTCATCATAAAAAATATTCTCATTATTTTGCGAAATGGAAATATTTACATGCATTCAACTGCCTGCAATCCCTGAAATTGGTTTTGGCAAAAAACAACTTGTATATCCCATTTTGAAAGCAACCTGACGACAAACTAATTTGTATAATAAAATCTGATCACATGCCGTTAATGCATCAGCATAGGAAAAATTTAATTCAAATTGACTTGGGGCTACTTCGGGATGGTCTTTTTCATTTTCAAATCCGAGAGCTCGTTGTGCCTCAGCACTTTTATCAATAAATTTTTTGATAAGTGAATCTGGCAGTGCATGAAAATATCCACCATCACTTGCTAATTCAAATCCTGTTTTTTCGTCATATTTTTGTTCAGATTCTTGTCATTTTAGCAAAAATCCCTCAATTTCTGGAGCCATATGAACCGAAAAATTTTTTTCTTTTTTTAATTCTTTTAGCATTTTTGTCAAAAAACCTCGAGAACAAGTTGGAAAATCCTTATCATCAGTTGTCTTAACACTTGCAAATATAAGAATTTTTCCCATTCCAAAAATATCAGACGGGAGCCAGCGAAACGAAGAAAAATCTGGACATAATTTCAAATCACTTTTTTCCAAACTCGAAAAACCACGAACCGAAGAACCATCAAAGGTAAGATTTTTATATCATTTGAGAAAAAATTTTTTATCATAATCAAGCATATGCAACTGCCCTTCTATACTCGAAAAACAAATAGTAACAGCCTTGATTCTCTTTTCTGATTCCAGATAATCAAGATACATTTTTTCTATTTCTTCAGGATTTTCATTATTTTTTGCTAATTCCTTTGCCTGCAAATTCAAAACCTCCAATTCATCGTAAGAGATATCCAAAAAAAGTTCATTCTGAGATGTATATGTAAACATAATCCTGAAAGGTTAAAAAAATAAGACAAACATTATACGAAAGTTATGCTATTTGTAAAAAATTTTTTATATTTTTATATTTGAGTGATGTATTTTAGGACTACAAACCCACCAGAACAAAAGTCGTCTCATTGTCTTCCCTGTCCTGAATATTCTCTTTTGTAATCACGAGCGGATAGATATCAGCAAGAATCTTATTCCCGATACATGCCACATTTTTTGGAAGTTTGCCGTTTGCAATCGCCTCGGCAATAGACGCATTGTCCGTGAGTTCGCCCGTTCCGCCAATTTTTGCAACATTTGGAAAAAATTTTTGCAAATTATTTTCACACTGACGAATCGCCTGTTCGTGTCACATAATCGTGTCAATATCCTCAATTTTCGCATCAGGATGCAGAAGAAGCGAGTGTCGCACGCTGATATGATAATTTTTTAAAAATTTCCAAGAAAACGCACCAAGCGTCGACATAGTCTCATACACAAGCCCACCAATTGAGTTCGCAATAGCAAATTGCCCAAAATCAATAGAGCCATTATTCAGATTTTCAAGTACATTTTCTGTGGTATAGAGAAAAATAATTTCCGTTTGTTTGCCCGCGAAAAAATCAGGATTTTTCGCAAGAAATTCCTGAATAGCAATATGATTAAAACTTCCCTCACCTCACTGAATTCCGATTCTTATCGTGTTTTCGGATTTTTGAAAAAATTTTTGCTGACCGCGTTTGGACATATTCATCACCTCTTTCCAAATATTGGTAATTCCTGTTTTGTCAGCAAAATTCTTAGAAATATGCTCAAGAATTTCATTTTCACGATTTTTTTGAAAAATCGGAAGGCTATTCTCGGCTTTGTAGCGACCAACTTCGTCGGTAATTGTGAGCCTTTTGGCAAAAAGTTCGAGAATTTGAGCGTCGATTTGTGAGATTTCATCACGAAGATTGTCGAGATTTTTCATAATTTTTTTAAAAATTTTTGTTATTGTATGAATTTTTGAAATTTTGTAAAAAATTTTTGAGAAAATCATAGAAA
>JBHBSX010000016.1:0-2721 GCA_041779175.1 Candidatus Altimarinota bacterium
AATTGAAGAATCTTCAAAAAAGCCTGCAAAGATTATTAATTTTTTGGAAAAAATTGAATTAAAGAACAAAAAGAGCATTATTGAAATTCTTAATTCTCGGCATATTTCATTTCAAGAATTTAAAGATTTGCTCCTTCGATTAAATGGAATTATTCGTGATGTTCCTAAAGGTGAGCGAAGGATTTCTGACAGGGTAGAAATAATTACATGAAGTATTTTCAATAATTTGACTGGATATGTCCCTCCTCAGAATAAGGATCAATACCTGAAGAAGATGTATGATATTTTTCATTCGTCTGAAACTCCTGAAAATAAAGCAAGAATTTTGTATTATGCTATGCAGTTTATTCATCCTTTTTCGGATGGAAATGGGCGAACGGGTAGATTTTTGTATGAACTCATTTCAAATAATTATGATTTGAAACATGAAAATTTGGAAAAAGTTTTGCAAAATACAAGCTGAAGGCAGTTGTTATCAATTCCTGATGCAGAAAAGGTTTCTCATTTGATTGAGTGGTTAATGTTTCGGGATTCAGATATTTTTGAGGAAGCACCAAAAGGTTTATATAGTGGCATTATGCTGGATACTTATGATATTAATAAAAATATTTCTGAAAATTGATTATATAAGCAGGCTCAAAAAATAATGGATTCAAATTATTTATCGGAAGATATGAATTTTCGTTCCTTTATTCTTTATAAAATTAATAAGAATAAAAAATATACAAAATTTTCCAAACATGAGCGTACCGGAAAAATATTTTTTGATTGAGAAGAGATTATGGATAATTTACAAGAAGATGATTTGAAATTTATTATTGATGAATATAAAAAATATGAAGAAAAACGTATGAATATGGTTTTTGATATTGAAAAAATAAATCTTATAGTAGATCATTTACAAAATAAAAAGAAAAAATAATTTTTCCAAAAAATTTTATAAATTATTTTAAAAAACAAAAAATCCCCAGATTGGGGATTTTGAAATGTGGAAATTACTCCCAGAACATATCAACAACTTTGCGGTATGCAAGGCGATTTTTGATATCTTCATAGTACATATCGCCTGGAACAAGCTTTTCACGAAGGCGTTTTACTACTTCTTCATTTTGATATTGAGAAATAATCTTTTCAAGTTCTTCTTTGATTTCAGCTTCAGTAGGTTCTACCTTGCGAAGTTCACGAATCTTGCGAAGAATAAGTTCGGCCTTGAGACGGCGTTCTGCTTCAGGTTTTACAATTGTATCCTTGTAAGTTGCTTCGTCCATCTTGATGTGTCCAAGATAATCCTTGATTTGAAGACCTTGTTGAGCAAGATTGTCTGCGTGTTCCGCAAAAATCTGATTGATTTCACCAGCAAGAAGTGCAGGTCCAACTTCAATAGTCGAAACTTCAAGAATTTTTTGCATAAGCTCGTCTTCGTTTTTGTTGCGAGCTTCGCGTTCTTTGCGTTCTGTAATTTCTTTTTTGAGAATGTCTTTGAATCCTTCAAGATCAGTTTTTACACCACGAAGTTTTTCGATAAAATCTTCTGTAAATTCTGGTGCGTGTGGTTTTTCGAGTTTTTCGATATTAACAACGAAGTGAACCTTGCGATTCTTGAATTCGTCGCTGTGATATTCCGCAGGGAATGTGATATCAAAAGCAACTTCATCACCAACCTTAGCACCAATAAGTTCTTCTTCAAATCCAGGAATAAAGTTTCCAGAACCGATAACAAGTGGATATGATGGAACAGAAGTTTCAGGAATAGCGTCACCACCTTTTTTGTCATAACCTTGTGCTGTGATGGTTACGCGATCACCATTTTCAACTTTTGTATTGCTTGTGTCAGCACCATCTTCGGCGTGTTCACCAGCAGTGTGATAGTGTGTAAAGCGAGTTTTGATGGCTTCAAGCTCATCTTCAACTTCTTTTTTCATAACTTTTACACCAGTTTTCTTAACTTTGATAGTGTCAAGTTTCTTTTCGTCGATTTCCACTTCAGGAAAAATTTCCACTTCAACCACGAATTCAAGAGGATTTGTAGACTTGAGTTCTACGATATTTCCTGGCGCAACTGGAACGATATTTTCTTTTTTAAGAATTTTTGGATACAATTTTTCAATAACAACATCGAGTGCTTGTTGATCGATTGTATTTTGTCCAAATTGTTGAATAATAATTTTGTCAGGGGCTGTACCTGGCTTGAAACCATTGATTTTTCCGTTTTGGCGAATGTTTTCAATAACCTTTTTAACGGCTTTTTCAAACTCTACACCACTTTCTTTTACTTCAATAGAAAGCAAAAACGGCGATTTTTTGTTTACAGTTGTTTGCATAAAATAAAAATTAAAAATGTCTAAAATATTAAACGCGAGACATTATAATCATTTTTTCAAAAAACACAAATATTTTTTCAAAAAATTATCACTTGAAGTATTTGGGTGCTAATTTTTTGAAAAATTTTAAAAATATTTCACAAATTTTTTATTAATATTTTCAAATTTTTTCAGAAATTTTTTATAATTTCATTGTTTTATAATTCTGAATTTCCTGAAAATCCAAAAAATTTTTTAAAATTTTTTTTAGAAATAAAAATCCCCTTGCTACCAGACAAGAGAATTTTCGGGTGGAATTTTACTTCCATCAAGTGTTTTCAATCACCCCTTTCTTAAAAGGTTATGAAAATATTATATTATTTTTTCAAAAAAGTCAAATATATACTTGATATTACAAAAA
>JBHBSX010000017.1:0-3183 GCA_041779175.1 Candidatus Altimarinota bacterium
ATTTTGTGATAATGATGGATTTTTGTCTTTTAATTGTTCATATAGTGGCTTCAATGAAAATCTTTCTTCCAGTTCATTTTTTCTTATAATCAATTCAGTTGTGTTGATTTCAATGCTAAAATCGGAAAATATTTTTGTATTTTCAGTATCATAAGAATTGTATTTCGAAATTCTCATATATGGTAAGAAAATATCATAATCACTGACGTCAATAGCATTATTTGTATTATTTCCAGAAAAATATTTTGTTGTTGTCTCGGTTGAAGATTGTGAATATATTCCAGCAATTCATAATAGATCAATTACCTCATATGAGAGATAATCCGTATCTTTTATAACATTATTTGGGAGACTTGATTTGACAAAATCCACAAACCTCTGATCACAAGAATTCCATCTGCATAAATAATATATTTGTGAGCGAATTTCTTCTATTTTCTCATAACTTACTTTTTCTTTTTCGATTGGTATAATTTTTCCATTTTGCAAAGCTCAAACTTCGGCGAGATTATTTTTAAATCTTTCAAATTGGATTTTCCAAGGCAATTCCTGAACATTCCATGGTCCCACAGAAAAAAACAGTGCAAAAATAGAAAAAACTGCAGGAATAATTGCTAATCTTTTTCGAGGGCTTACTATATAATAGAGTGAAATTCCGAACAAAGCAACACCAGCAATTACAACTATATAACGATTTGTTGTGAGTCCATATTGATTTATTCGCAAGAAAATCGCATAAAAAAGCATAAAAATTTGCAAAAAAATTGCCCATGGTAAAATTTTTCTAAAAATTTTTACAAATGAAGAATTTTCCAAGCTTTTGCTTAAAATATATGTAAAATAAGCAAGAAGTGAGAATCCCATTACCATATTTGCAACAATTCCCTTTGGCCAATCAGAAAAAATGCTCAAAACTTTGAGGGAATATGTATACAAAATAATAAAATACAAAATAGTAAATGGAACAAAAATGAATTTTATTACAAAATTGGACGTTGCGTCTTCCTCGAAATTTTGTGTATTGAGTGTATGATATTTTGGAAATTTTGCCAGTGCATAACTCATTCCCAGTATAAAAAACGAAATTATTATCCAAATAAGATTGAGTTTCCAATAAGATGTTCATGCTATATCAAACAGTGCATGCACGGTTGTAATAGCAATAATTCATAAAATACTAGTAATTCCACCTATAATAATTCCCGTCAAAATAGCGCCCAGTGCGGATCGAAAAAAATTATAATAAGAAAAATCATTTTTTTCTTTGAGAGAATATGAAATCCAAAACGGAAAAGCAGTAAAACCAGCAATATGCAGTACAAATAATATAAAATTATATTCTAAATAAAAAGTTCCAAAAAAATAAAATCCGAGAGAATAGAGAATAATGATTACATGAATCCAATTTGCATTTTTGTTTGCCAATTTTTCTACAAAAAGCTGTCCTGCCACAAACAATATTCCAGCAGTCCCAAGAGTGAGCAAAAGACTTGCTATATATTTATCTGGTTCAGTTTCTGTAATAATCAAATATGATGATATAATGGTAAAAATAATAAAAGTCACCAAAGTAAAAGGAAAGCGAGTGACAACTTCCCGCATTGGTGAAATAAAATTTTTATCCCAAAAACCCTTTTTTTCTGTATTTTTCATAAAAGAAAAAGTTAAGAAATAAATGCAATACTATTTGAATTTGTAAAAATATTATAAATTTTTTGCAAAAATTTTCAAGATTTTGTGCGTGATATTATTGAAAATTTTTATAAAAATTTGCTTTTTACAACAAAAATGCTATAATACTCACAAGTCCGAAAGGACAATTACTATTTACTGATGGTTTAACCATTCAAAAATCCCTGCTACCAACAGGGATTTTTATTATTTCTGAAAGAATTTTTGGATTTTTTGTTTCATAATCCAATATTCTATATTCAGAAATACTATGAGCAAAATGCAAAATTTTCTCATAAAAAACTATTTACTGATGGCAAATAATAACACCATACTCGTATAACACTTTGTTTCGTTATCACTCGCAAATCTCGCACTCGGTAGTATAGCTACAATGTGTCGTGCCGACAAAATGTCGGACACTCGCATTTCCGCGCACCCTCACACCTTCCATCATAAGCGGAAGGTAGTGAAAGTATATGAAAATTCTTGAAAAATCAAATATAAAAATTTGCTTTTTAATTTTTTAAACCCGCATCACACTCGTATATCACTTTGCTTCGTTATCACTCGCAAATCTCGCACTCGGTGGTATGGCTATAATGTGTCGTGCCGACAAAATGTTGGACACTCGCATTTCCGCGCATCGACAGGCTCAGGGTGATAGAGGTTTGTCATATTGAGCTTGTCGAAATATAACAAACTTCACCCTTCGACTCCGCGCTCAGGGTGACAGAATTAAGGCTCAGAGTAGCAATTTTTATAATAATTCCAAAAATAATTCCACAAAATGTGATCCGATAAAATGCCCACGATTTTTAAAAACACGAAAATCTGCCATAGGAAGCGCCTCGGCGTATTTTTCTCCATCAGCAAAGTCCACAATTTCATCGTCTTCTGACGACCATATAAAGATTTTCTCACATTGTGGCGGAATTTTGGCGAGATTCATAGGATGAAAAGAAAAATTTCCAGTATTGTGCAAACTGCTATCAGGATGTGACCATACTGGCGCCACAAGATGTAATTGTTTGATTTTGGCTGGAAACTTGTTTTCTCACAAATATTTTGCCAAAAAAATTCCACCAAGAGAATGTCCGATAAGTGAAATCGGCTCATTGGTATCGATTTGATCGACAAATTTTTCAAAAATAATTTTCCAAGCGTCATAGTCGGCATTGAGCTTGTCAGGCATAGGAATGCGCGTCACTGTATGTGTCTCAACTAATCCATTTGCAATCCACGACTTCCAGTCGCCAGTATTTTTTCTGTCGAGTGAAAAATTATTCTCAAGGAATTCAAGATACTTTTCACGACTGGTAAACACTTCCCCACCGCCAATAATCCAGAGATTTTTTCGAGAATTTTCCATAAATTTTTTTAAAAAATAAATGTGATTATATGAATTTTTCAAGATTTTTAAAATTTTTTTAAAAATTGTCTTGACTTTTCATAAAAAATATTTATATTAAATAAGTCATTTTTGAACAGATAACGGAGGAATCAAATGAA
>JBHBSX010000018.1:0-3709 GCA_041779175.1 Candidatus Altimarinota bacterium
AAAAAATTACGAATATAATTATATATCACCGCATATATTTTTGTTCATTTTGGATATATTTCCAGAAAATCAAAAGGATTATCGGGATGGTTTTTTAGTCGAAAAATCTGCTCATTATCCACTATTCCTATAGCATCATTTCGTTTTTGATGAATATATAAAACTTTTTTCATAATTACATTTTTTCAAATATTTTTAAATAATTTTCTCTCATTTTTTTGAGGGAAAATTTTTGTAAAAAATCCTCTGATAATTCTGTTTTTATATCATTATTGAGAATTTTTTTAAAAATTTTTTCGAGATTTTCTCAAAGAGAGGATTCTGTTGGTTCACAAAGCATAATATCAGGAATTTCACTAGTTCCGCCCACATCAGTCGCAAGAACTTCACACCCAGCGATTTTGGCTTCCACAACGGTAGTTGGCAGTCATTCTTGCAGACTTGGATTGACAAAAATATCAATATTTGGCAAAAAATTTTTCAAAATCCAATTATTTTCCTTTGCACCGAGAAATGTAATTCGAGAAGTAATTCCAAGATTTTTTGCAAGATTTTCCCATTCTCATCGCATTTCACCATTGCCAATAATTTGCAATTTCCAATCAAATTTTTTTTCAAAATTTTTCAAAACTTTCAGCAATATTTCAAGATTTTTGAGTGGAACCAGTCGTCCAACAAATCCGATGGTAATAACCTTGTTTCTATCTTTTTTTTCAGGAGGAGAGGGGAGTTTCTTATAAGGCTTTTCTCAAGAATTATCAAATCCGCGATAAATGGTTTCGATCTTTTCATTTCTTTTTGCAAAATTTTTCACCCAATTTTCACCATTTTTGCTTATTGTAATCACGAAATCCGCATTTTTGAGAATATACTTTCCAATAGCTATATCCACTATTTTTGCAATTTTTTCTATAAAAAAATTCTTGTGAATCAAATGTCCACTTCCATGTTCAATATGAATATAAGGGATTTTTTTGGCTTTAGCAAAGCAAAAAACAAACCAAGTAACAGGCGAGAAACGAATGTGTGAAATAAGAATTTTAGTATTTGCGCGAGAAATTTGCGAAAAAATTTTATAAAAATTTTTATCAAAAAAATTTGGCATACTGCAATTTGCCACAGGCTCAAAAATATGAAAATCTTTTCAGGCTTCAATAGTTTGAAAAAACACCTCACCCCTACTTCCTTTTTGCTGCGCTCCGCTTCGCAATCAGGAAGTTTCCCCTCTCCTTGTAGAAGAGGGGATGGTATTCGATGAATTTTTTTCTCATTTTTCATGTATAGAAGTGGTAAATATTTTTTCCAGAATTTCAGCGTATTTTTCCACTCATCACAGATGTGTGAAAGGAAAAGGTGAAATTTGTAAAATTTTTTTAGTCATTTTTTAAATTTTTTTCAATACTTGCAAAAATATTTTTTCGAAAATTTTTCGTTGTAAATTCTTGTCCGCGAGCGATAATTTCGTCTTGATTGAGGTTCATTTTTTCAAATTTTTCAATAGCCACATTGAGTCAATCCGCAGTTTGTGGCGAAAAATATACACCAGTTTTTCCGTCTACAACAGTTTCAGTGGCACCGCCAACACCATAGGCAATCACGGGTGTGCCCGAAATCATAGCCTCCACTGGCACCAGTCCAAAATCTTCTTCTGGCGGAAACAAAAATGCTTTTGCTTCGCTATAAAGTTTTTTTCTCTCGTCGCTTGTTGGTGTAAAAATCCATTCGATATTTTCTTTACTTTTGGCCTTGAGTTCGCGATACAAGAGATTGTCGGTATTGGTCGCGAGTTTGAGATTTTTTCCATTTTTATTAAAAGCCTCGACCATTAAATCAAATTTTTTGTAGGGAATACATCGTCCCATTCCAAAATAAAAATCTTTTTTTGCATCAGTTTTTGCAAAATTTTTCTCATTAATTCATGGATATATTACTTCCGCATCGCGATGATAGTATTTCTTGATTCTTTCGGCCGTGGTATTGGAATTTGCCCAAAAAATATCAACATTTTGCGCGGCTTCATAATCAAGTTTTCGCATCCATCAAACCACTTTTGGAAGAATAAATTTGGCAATAGGATTGAGAATTTTTCCAAACTCCATCATATTAAGATATTCTTCATAATGTGACCAATAATAGCGAATTGGCGTATGACAATAGCAAAAAACTTTTGCACCTCATCCCCCAGCCCCTTCTCCTTCAGAGAAGGGGAATTTTTTATTTTTTGAAAGATTTTTTTTAAATTCTCCCTCTCCTACAAGGAGAGGGTTGGGGTGAGGTCTTCGCCACTTTCCACAAGCCACATTCTTGCTTTCGGCACTTGATGAACAGATAATAATATCAAAATCCGACAAATCAAATTGACGAAAAGCCCACGGACGAAGAATTCCTGCAAGTTTGTGTTTGCGATTAAAAAAGGGGATTTTTTGAATAAAACTTGTGTGAATCTTGCGATTTTCAAGCATTTTATGCTTCATAAAACACACACTTGTAAAAATTTCAGCCTGCGGAAACATTTCAAGAAGTTCCTCTATAACAAGTTCCGCCCCACCAAAATCAATAAGCCAGTCCGCCACAATGGCAACTTTTTTGTTTGTAAAATTTTCCATAATTATTTTTTATTCATTATATAAATTTTTTTAAAAAAGCGAAATTTTTGCAAAAAATTTTTAAAAATTGATTTTTAGAAAAATTTTATATAATGTCCTCGTTCCTAAGTTTCATTAGGAACTTAGGAATTTTTTTATTTCCTAATTTACTATTTGTATGGATATTTTTCATACTTTTTGGGCAGTATATCATACAGTGATATACTTGCAATCGTGGTATTTTTCAAAGAAATAGCCACAATAAAAAGCATCCTGGTACGATGCTTTTTATTTTAGGAATTTTCTTCCCTAATTTACTATTTTTGTTCCTTTCGGAACTTGTGAGCATTATAGCATTTTTCGAGTTTTTTGCAAATTTTTCTTGAAAAAATTGATTTTTCCACTCTTTTTTATAAAATAATAAAAATTTTTAAAAAATATGACAACACAAAAGCCAAAAATTGCTGTACTTCATGATGCTTTTCTCTATCGCGGCGGCGGGGAAAGGCTTGTAACACTTATGGCAAAGGAAATTGATGCTGACTTGATTTCTGGATTTTTTTCAGAATGAAGTTTTGCGCCAGAAGAACTCGGATTTGCTGGTCAAAAAATTCCACTCGGAAAGCCAGTTTTTGCTAAGTGAATTCGACATCTTACGCTCAAATATCGTTTTACAAAAACCAAAAAACTTCTTGAAAATTATGATATTGTGATTCTATCGGGTAATTGTCTTGATGTGATTCCATATATTTCGCCAAAAACAAAAATTCTGTATTATTGTCATACGCCGCCGAGATATTTGTTTGATTTTCGGGAAATATATATGGCAAAATTTCCAAAATTTGCACAATGAATTATTGGTAAATTTTTTGATTCGCAAGCCAAAAAATATATAAATTTTCTTGAAAAAATTGATGTGATTTTTACAAATTCGCAAAATACTCACGACAGACTTTTGCATTTTTGTAAAAAAGAATCAATTATTCTATATCCGCCGACAGATACAGACAGATTTCAGCCAAAATCTGCACAAAATGAAAATATTTTTATAAAAAATTTGCAAGAAAAAATTGCAAAAAATTCACAAAATGGTGAAAATTATTATCTCTCATTTTCTCGTTTAT
>JBHBSX010000019.1:0-2735 GCA_041779175.1 Candidatus Altimarinota bacterium
AAAGGGATGTTTAAGTTCTTAACAAATTAGGAAATATCTTTCGGAATTTAATCCAGAATCAAAGCGTTCCACCTTTACAAGACTGAGATTGTTAGAAATATCTGTGATATTATCTTTCAATACTATTAATTTGTGAGTGTTTGCTGGTTCTGAAAAAGTTTTATTATTGATTTTTGCTACAAGATATGCACTTAAAAGAGATGTTTCTTTAATAAAACTAAGATATACCTTATTGCTCTCTGGGTGTTCTAGAAAATTTCCACAAAACAATTCATGTGATGAAATGATAATCTTTTGGATTACTGCAATCATTCCTGTGATATTGCTTTCTTGCAAGGCTGTATATTCTTGCAAGGAAATTTCACAAATTTTTAATCTTTTCACTTAAAGCTCCCCCCTTGTCATTTGACAAGGATAATTTAAGGGTTAATAATAACTTTGTCTAAATGACATCTATAATGTATCACATATTTTTCTTTTTGTCAAATTTTTATAATAAAGTGTATAGTATACGAGTTTGGTTTGTGGTAATTCTTGATACAAAATAGTAATTATCAGTAGTTTCTTGTAATTTATAATATTTTATATGTTGAAGATATTGTTTTCTAGATAAGGTTTTCCTAAAAATAAAATCCCTATAATTAAGGATTTTATTTTTACATTGAAAGTATAAATTTTACAATTGTAGCAATCATTGTAGCAATCATTGTGGCAAAATAAATGAGCATAAAAATAAATCCAACAAGCCAGATAACACCCTGATTTTGTGCTGTTTTGATGGCGGCCATTTTTTCGGCGTGAGTTGTAAATTCTGATTGTGTATAAATGATTTCTTTTCCTTTGAATCCAATATAAAAAAACCAAATAAAAATAGGAATTACGAAAATACCAGATAATATAACGACAATAAGCATCCACCATTGACGAGTATAGGCATAAAAATATGACCATTGAGCAGCAAGTGTCCAAGAGAATCCTGTTGGTATGCTTTCTTGATTAGTTACAACTGCTGTATTTTCGGCCTGTCCAAGCCAATTCTTGTTGTCCATTTCTGACATAAGTATAGAGAAAAGATATAAAGTAAGATCATTATATTTTTTTTTTTTTTTAATTTGCAAGGTTTTGATTATATCTTCATTTGTCATACAATAAATCATATGATTGCTAAAAAATAAGTAGTAATAAGATTTTGAAATTGTTCATATTTTTTGTTCTGATTTTTATTGATTAAAATCAGAAAATATATTTTATCAATAAAAACTTGACGGGGGGATAATACGATATGCTATGAGTGTATTTATTGGCTTTTTGAATATGAATACACCAAATTCTCCTCGCAATCATTCAAAAGATTAATTGAATGATGCTCAACTTTTACAAGCATTGGAAAGAAAAGATGTTACTAGCTTTTCATCGCTTGCTAAGGCTTCTGCGGTGCATACAGGAGTGATTCGGGAACTATTCACCAGCCGAACATCAGCATGTTGATACTTTTGTGCAACTGTGGCTTGTGTCTGCTGGAAAAGTTGCTCCAATAATACTTAGTAATGCATTGAATGGTCAAAGATCAGAAATTGGCACAGTATTTGGACATGCCATGAATCTTATTAATCATGCAAAAGGATTGAAAGATGTATCTGATACACAATCAAAAACTCGCGATGCTTTTGATAAAACAGGTATTTAGTAAAAGTTTTTAAAAATCTCCATTTTTGGGGATTTTTTTAAATTTTTTAAAAAAATTGCAAAAACTCGCTTCTTGACTATAATTTTTCAAAATTTTTTAAAAAATATGATTTATGTTTTTGGTGGAGCATTTGATCCTCCACATGCTGGTCATGCGGCTATTATTCGCGCGATTCTTTACAAAAAAAATCCTGAAAAAATTATTATTCTTCCAAAGAATAATTTTGAAAAATTTACAAAAAATGAGCATACAATGGTTATGCTTGATATTTTTGTGCGTGATATTCGTGATAAGCGCGTTGTGGTTGATGATTTTTTCCTGAACCAAGATATTGTAGAACCGCATATTGACGAAATCACTGACTATATTCACAAGAATTATAGTGATGGGGTGACTTTTGTTTTTGGTTTTGAAAAAATATTTTCCCTTCTTGATGAAGAGAGTTTGTCTTTTCAGAAAATTAAGAAATTGTTTGTTCCGCAGAAAATAGAGCGAATATTTTTCTCTCAATGATATGATCAGGATTGAAAAATGCAATGACAAAAAAATAAAATTCCCCCTAAGTTAGGGGGGCAAAGGGGGTGTGTGAATTTTCTTTCGCCAAAATCTGAAGAATTTTTAAAAAAATTTGCAAAAGATTTACGAAAAAATCAAACACTTCCTGAATCTATGCTTTGGAATGAGGTTTTTTCTCGTAAACAATTTGGATGACATAAAATATTACGCCAACATACGCTGGGTAATTTTATTGTGGATTTTTATTTACATAAATATAAAATTATTTTTGAAGTTGATGGGGATTTTCATTCTGAACAACAAGAAAAAGATCAAAAACGAGATGAAATATTGCAAAAATCTTGATATTGTGTTGTAAGAATTCCTGCTTTTGAAATATTATATAATTTTGAAGGTGTGAAGAATTTTTTGGAAGGGATTTTGGAGGAGATAGAGCAGAAACAGCACACCCCCCAGCCCCCTAACTTAGGGGGAACAATAATTCACGCCCCACAGTCCCATAACTTAGGGGGAGCAATAATTCACACCCCAC
>JBHBSX010000020.1:0-9767 GCA_041779175.1 Candidatus Altimarinota bacterium
AAAAATTTTTGAAAAAATTTTTGGCTTTATCTTGTTTTTCTTTTAAAAAATATATAATGCGCGTAATTTAAAAAATAAAAATGCAAAGACATATTCATATTATTGGAATTGGCGGAATTGGTGTTTCCGCTTTGGCGCGTTATTTTAAGCACTTGTGATATTGTGTCACAGGTTCGGATTCCACGGATTCTGCACTTATTGCAACGCTTCGTGGTGAGGGCTTTGAGATTTTTATTGGCACTAATCCTGATATTATTACCGAAAAAACTGAAAAAGTTGTCTATTCTGAAGCAATTATCACTAAACCAGATCTTCCAAAAGAAGAGCAAATTTCTTCACATCCAGAAATTAAAAAAGCTATAGAACTTGGTGTGGCGCACGCGTCGTATCCTGTGGCTCTTGGTGAGGTTTTTAATGCTAAAAAATGAACTGCCATAACAGGTTCTCACGGCAAGTCAACAACTACGGCAATGATGGCAACAGTTCTTGCGGGTTCTAGAATTGGTGGTTCGGCTATTGTCGGGACACAAGTTCCGTCGCTTGGAAATAGCAATTTTTATGCTGAAGATTCTGAAAATTTTATTATTGAAGCGTGCGAATATAAACGCTCATTTTTGCGTTATCATCCGTTTATTTCTATTATTACCAATATTGATCTTGATCATTTGGATTATTACAAGGATCTTGAAGATTATCTTTCAGCTTTTCAATCGCTTGTGGATCAGACTGCTGGATTTGTGATTATATCGGCTGACGATGAGAATTCTCATAAACTTAATATTCCACAAGAGAAAAAAATTATTGTTGGCGACAAAATTGAATACTTTGCCAAAGTAGAAATGTTGGAAACTGATGAGATTTTTTATGAAGCCAAAATGCTTGATATTCCGGTTTTTGACTTGCAGGTTCCATGAGATCATATTTTGCAAGATGCTCGTTTGGTGTATGCGGCGTGCCGACTTCTTTGACTTCAAGATGAGGAAATTATTCCAAAATTGAACAGTTATCAAGGCTCTTGGCGCCGTTCTGAAATCATTCGCGCTACCAAAAATGGCAATATTCTTATGTCGGATTATGGTCATCATCCGTCAGAAATCAAGCCAACACTTAAGGCAATTCGTCAAAAATTTGCTGATAAAAAATTATTTGTCGCATTTCAACCACATCAATATTCACGTACTCGTGAATTGCTTTCAGAATTTGGAACCGCATTTGACTCGGTAGACATGCTCGTGATTCCAAATATTTATTTTTCTCGTGACAAAAAAGAAGATGTGGAATTTATGACAACTGATCGCCTTGTAAGTACAATTGCTGAATTTCATAATCATGTTATCAATGGAAATGGTCTTGAAAAAACTCTTGAAACCATTCTTGATTATGATAATAATAATCCTAATTCTTCTGTGATTTTGCTTCTTGGTGCGGGTGATGTTGACACACTTCGTGATAGGATTTTATAAATTTTTATTCAAAAATGAACAATTATTGTTCGATAATTGTTCAAAAATATTTTAAAAATTTTTCAAAAATGTCTGTAATTCCATTTGTAGAAAAACATTTTCATAGACTTCAGACTCATTCTACAATTTATGATATTGGTATTGGAATGGGAAGAAATGCAATTTTTCTTGCAGACAAAAATTTCAAAATTATTGGAATTGATTATAATTCCGAAATCCTTGAAACAATTTCTCATAAAAATATTTCTACAATTTGTACAGATATCAATTGATTTTTGTCCGAAAATAGAGTTTTTGAAAATGTTTTGGTGAATTTTTCTCTCAGATTTACGGGATGTGAAAATTTTTGAAAAAATTTAGAAAAAATCCAAAAATTTACCAAAATCGGTGGGATCAATATTATTTCTGATTTTATTGATGATGGCTCAGAATTTGTCAAAAAGTGAGAATGAAAGGATTTTTATTGGCTACAAAAAGGCGAATTAAAAAATTTTTATAAAAATAATAATTGGGAAATTATTGATTATTATGAAGAAAAAACCAAAACAAAAATACTTAATTTAAAGTGAGAGCCACTTTTTTGTGAGGCGGCGTATATAATTGCTAAGAAAATTCAGAATTAAAATCAAATAAAAATCATTTGAAAATAATGATTTTTATTTTTTCAAAATACTATTTTACAATAGTAAAACTTTTCGTATAGTAACACTATGAATACAAAAAATCGACTTGGAATACGAATTGCTGGGCCAGCTGGTCTTGGTATGCATTCGGTTATGGACATTATAGCGGCGTCATTTGCGTCGCTTGGATATGATATTCTCACAGATAGTGAATATCAGTCAATTATTAAGGGTGGACTGAATTTTTATGATGTAAATATTTGTAATGAAAAGCCATTCATAAGCCAAAAAGTGGATATTCTTATTGCTTTGGATGCGCCGAATTTGGCGGCAAATATAGAGAGTTTGCATGATGAATCTCTCTTGATTTGTAGTGCAAAAACATTAGAGAAATTTCAAAAATGAGCAAATATTGATTGAAAATTGTCCGTTTTTGCACCAGAAATCAATGACAAGTATGAAAATACCTATCTTATAGGCTTACTTGTTGGACTTCTTGATATTGATAAAAAACCTTTTGAAAATGCTATTCGCAAGGCATTTCTCAAAAAGTGAGAAGAAATTGTGACAAAAAATATTGCAATTTTTGAAGAATACAGACAAAAATTTTTGCAAAATAATTTTTCTCATTTACTTCCAAAAATTGCTGACAATTCTTCCATAAAACCGCTTTCTTATGGGAATAAATCATTGACTTATGGTGCTATTGCTAGTGAATTGGAATTTTTTGCAGCATATCCTATGACGCCAGCAAGTACTATTTTGACAGAAGTGGTCAATTCCAAAAAGGTAAAATATTTGCAAGCAGAAGATGAAATCGCGGTGATCAACTCGGCTTTGGGTGCGAGTTTCACGGGTGCGCGCGCTATGGTGGGAACTTCGGGTGGTGGTTTTGCTCTTATGACTGAAGCTTTGAGTTTTGCAGCACAGGCCGAGATTCCGGTGGTTGCGGTTTTGGCACAGCGTGCTGGTCCGTCAACAGGAACGCCAACTTATCACGAACAGGGTGATATTTTGTATGCAACGCGTCCAACTTTTGGTGATATTGAAAATATTGTTATAATGCCTTCAACGCTTGAAAATGCGTATTTTTATAGTGGGGAAGCACTGAATTTGGCTCAAAAATACCAAACAACAGTGATTATTCTTACTGACAAACAATTTGCTGAAGCAAAGGCGACAATTGGTGATCTCAATGCTGCGCCCGTACATCGTGGAAAATTACTTGATAATCCTGATTCTGATTTTGCGCGTTATGCTCTCACAGATGATGGAATTTCGCCTTATGTCAAAGTGGGGACGCCAAATGGTGATTTTATTGCGACGAGTTATGAGCATGACGAATATGGCGTAACAAGCGAAAATCCTGAAATGAAGGTTAAAATGACGGAAAAAAGATTTAAAAAACTTGCAAATTTTTTTGAAAAAGAAAATATTTTTGGTTATGAAATAGTTAATGCAGAAGCAAAGAAAAAAATCATTACTACCAGTCTTACTCGTTATACGGCTGAAAAATTTGTGAGAGAAAATCTTGATTTTGGTTTGATAATTGTTCATTTTCTTTCGCCAATTGATGAAAGACTCAGAGAAGAAATTGCAAAGTGTGAGGAAATTATTTTTGTAGAATCCAATTATTCAGGGCAATTAGAAACACTTTTAACAGAAAAATTAGGGCTCAAATATATTCCAAATCTCAAAATTTCACATTTAAGAAAATATAATCTTTTTCCGTTTTATATTGAGGATTTTGAACAATTGAAAAAGAAAAAATAATTTTTTATTAATTATGTAATACAATGAATAAAACTATTTATTGATACAAAATTCGTACAACAAATGCAGGCTATCAATCTGCTCACGATATGCAAAAATTATGGGAAAAATTTATGTCCCATAATCCAGAAATGAGTAATAAAATTTATGTTGTGTATACGAATTATGAAAATAAAGACCAGGGCTTTTATGATGTATATATTTGACTTGAAGAGAATTTTCTATATTTTTCAGAAAAAATTAATATTAATATTGACAAATTTTTGGAATTTGAAAGTGAATATTATTCTCCTGATGATATTATGAAAATTTGGAAAGATATTTGGGAAGATTCCAGTTTAAATCGAAGATATTCTTATGATGTAGAAGAATATGATTTTGTAAATAATTCTGTAAAAATATATCTTTCGATTAAATAACACAAAAACGAACAATTATAATTTAATAACTGCTCAAAAATGAGAAAATGACTGACAGATATTCAGTGGTGTTCTGGTTGTGGTGATACGCTGATTATTATGGCAATTAAAAATGCTTTTAAAGAACTCTGAATAGAATCACATAATCGTGTGGTGGTTTCGGGTGTTGGTTGTAGTGGTAAGGCAAGTCAGTATATTGATGGTTATGCTGCGGAAACACTTCATGGGCGCACACTTCCATTTGCTACTGGTGTTAAAATAGCAAATCCTGAACTTACGGTTATGGCTGTGGGTGGCGATGGTGATGGTTATGGAATTGGAATGGGGCATTTTATTCATGCTTGTCGCCGAAATCTTGATATTACTTATATTGTATTCAATAATGAGAATTATGCTCTTACAACAGGGCAAGCAAGTCCCACAACACCAAAATGAGCTATTACCAAGACAACACCAGAATGAAATATAGAAACACCACTTGATCCGATTAAGCTCGCTCAGGATGCGGGTTGTACATTTGCGGTGCGGGCACAATCTCGCAAATTTGCTGAACTCAAAGAAATTATCAAAGATGCTATCAGGCATCCAGGTTTTGCATTGGTTGATGTGGAACAGGATTGTCCGAGTTTTCGTCGTTGGGCGAGTTAATTTTAAAAATTTTTTATAAAAATGCTTTATATTCTTCCAACTGATACTTGCTATGGAATTGCGGGGAATTTCACACAAGAAGATTTTGCAAAAATTTATGAATTAAAAGGTCGTGATGCTGCCAAAAAACTCGCATTTCTCGTGCGAGATTTTGATGAATTATCGCAAATTGCAATTATAAGTGATGAACAGAAAATTTTTTTAAAAAACTATTTACATCCATTTAGTGTATTACTTCCGCCAAATCTAGAATATAATTTTCCTGATTTTTTAAAAATAGACAATTATCCATTGATTTCTGTACGAATTTGAGAAATTTTTCTTGATGAAAAAATTTTAAAAAATTTGCATTTTCCGCTTTTTCTCACTTCTGCCAATCTTTCTGGACAAAAAGAAGCTACAACTTTACAAGAAGCAAATAGTATTTTTCCTGATATACAAGGCTTTGATGGTGGAATTTGCAATAATCCTGCATCTAATATTTTTTCTTTTTGAAAAAATAATGAAATCAATTTTATGAGAAAAAATTATTAAAATATGGAAAAAACCACAAAAACACCGAATAAAAAATTAGCAATTTCATATATTTTGCTGGGAATTTTGACAAATGTAATTCACAATTTTGTGATGTTATATGTGGATTGAGCCAAATAGTATTCTCTCTTGGATTTGGTATATTATTGCTGCTTTTTTCTTTATGATCGTTTCTTTTGTTATTGGCATTGTGATTATGATAAAGATATTTAAAAAGGATATAGATGAATGAATGAAAAATAAAAAAGAAAAAGAAGTTGTATAATGATAATTTTATAAATGAGCAATTATTATTGAATAATTGCACGAAAATAAAAAAATCTCCAAAAATGGAGATTTTTTAAAATAAAAAATTTTTTACAATTTTTTAGTATTTTCGATGGTTTTTATAAAAATTCATTATACTTTTTATTCCAAGTAATTTGCCTTTTGGCATAATTGCGATTGTGTTGAGCAATGAGGTTTTTGGCTTCTTCAAGCGAAAGTTCTCATTGTATGGCCGAGACAATTTCTTTATAGCCAATAGTTTTGAGCCCGGGGCAATTGATCCCATATTTTTCAATAATTTTTCCTACTTCATTTACGAGTCCATCTCTAAACATTTTTTCAATTCGAGAATTGATTTTATTATAGAGATTTTGACGATTTTCTACAGAATCTGTGTATGGTGTAAGAAAAATGGTTGGATATTTGAGAATAGGTTTTGGTGATTCGGCTTCAAGTTTGGATTTGCCAGTTTCCTCAAAAATCTCAATAGCACGAATAATGTAAGTATGATTATTGGGATGAAGAATTTTTGCATAATTTGGATCAATATCAAAAAGTTTTTGCCAAAGTGCTTCGTTTCCGTATTGTAAGCAAAAATCTTCAAGTTCTTGCCGTCGTTTTGGATTTGGTTTTGATCCTAGATAATTTCTCTTGAAAATGAGAGAATCAATATAAAGTCCAGTTCCACCACAAATAATGGGAATAATTTTTCAATTTTTTTCTCAATGTTTCCATTTTTCAAAAAACGGACAGTTATTGATGTTTTTTTCAAAATCAACTACGGAAAAAGTTTCAGTTGGCGGAATGATATCAAGTCCATAATGCAAAATATTTTGCATTTCGTCTTGTGTAATTTTCCCAGTTCCAATATTCATTTCCTGATAAATCTGACGAGAATCCGCTGAAATAACAAAAGGAAAGTATCAATTATTTTGCAAAAATTGAGCCAATTCAATGGAAAAACCAGTTTTTCCGCATCAAGTTGGCCCATAAATCACAATAAGTGGTGATTGTTCAAGATTTTTTTGAAAATTTTTTGTATGAAATATTTTCATGATATTTTAATTAAATGTGCAGTTATTGAATGATAATTGTACATTTTTAAATTTTTTTCTGAATTTTTTGTTCAATATTTTCTTCGATTTTCTCTGTCATTTCTTCTACTAGAGATTCAGGAATGGTAGTGATAATTTGCTCGGAAATAATGGTTTTTTCTTCTTTTTTAATAGCGCTATATTCTTTGCGAATATTGGTAATATATGCATCAATATCACGAGAAACAGCGATAAAAATGGCAAGAAGTGGAACACCAATAAGCATTCCAATCATCCCGAGCATATGTTCGGCAACAATAAGCGTTGCAAAAGTTACAAACACTGGAAAGTGCATATATGATGAGACAATTCGCGGATTGAGAATATAAGCTTCAATAGCGTGAATCACGGAAATCATCACAATAATCGCAATAACAATAGGAATTCCGCCAATACCATATCCAATAATCACAATAGGAAGTCCAGAGAGAAATGTTCCAAAAACCGGAATAAATCCAAAAATAAATACAATCAGTGAAAGTGTAAAAATATAAGGAAAATGCCCAGCAGGGAAGAAATATCCAATAATAAGCAGTCCAATAGTCGTGAGAATGGCGTTTACAAGTGCAATAATTCCTTGAGCTTTAAAAACACGACCAAAACCAGAAACAATTTTTTCGCTAAAATATTGAAATTCACGATAAATAAAAGCAAAATTTCCACGCTTCATGCGAGAAAAAAACAAATGCACATGCTGGCGATCCATAATAAAAATATAACTCATAATGAGTCCGAGTCCGAATTGTAATAATATTCCACTTGCATTTTTGAGTTGTTCAATAATAGCCTTACTTGTAGTTTCTATATTTGCTTTTCCAAAACTTTCAGAGAAAAAAGTTTCAGCACCAAGATTTATACCTGTTGAGCCTTCAAAATCAAGAAGCAATTCTTCGATTTGTCTTGCCATTTTTGGTGCATGCTGAACAAATCTTTCAATTTCATGGGCAATTTTTGGAAAAATACTCATAACAAGCCAGATGAGCATTGCCACAAATATTATATAGATAATAGTAACAATAACATTTACTGGAAGAAATTTTTTGATTTTTTTCCAAATATTTTCTTGTGATTTTTTTGATTGTTCCGCAATAAAAGTATGAATAAATTCAGCCGCTTCCAAAGAAAGAAAGGCAAAAATAAAGGTAATAAGAAAAAGTCAGAAAAATCCTTTAAAAGTAATAAACAGAATAATGAAAATAATAATTGCTATAATTTTTTGAAAAAATTTTTCTGAAAAAATAAGAGGGATAAGTTTTTTGAGCATAATAATTTTTTAAAAAACATCATCAGAAATATAATTGGCACTTGATGGTTGATATCGGCTTTCTACCGTCCAAGAACCACCAAAAGTTCTATTGAGTATATCAATAAGAGATCATTGAAATCGAGATTCATTCATTTTGTCAGCATTCCATTTACTTGAAAATGTAAGCTGCAAGTGCGAATCTGTATGCTTGAAACTTGCAGTTTTAACGGTTGCAAGAACAACAGGATCTGATTTGAGTTCCAGAAGTAATTTTCTAAAATTAAATTCTTGAGTTGTGTTATTATTGTTTTGTAAGGGTTTTTCTTCTGGTGTATTGATTTTTTCTTCAAAATTTTTGGTAATTTCTTCTCCAATTTTTTTCATTTTTTCTTCTTGTTGTGCAATAATATTGTGATCTGGTGCTGAAATGGGAGTGGTAATTTCAGGAGTTTCTGTAATTTTTTGAGTATGTAATTTTGGTTGTGGTGTTGGAATTTCTATTTTGGGGCTTTCAATTTTTTGAATAATTTTTTCTGTGACAATTTTTTGTTTTTGTGAAGAATTTATAGCCTGTAAAAGCGTTGTTTCAATAAGAATCCAATCATTTGAAAATACAAAAATTCCAGAATATGATTCTCGAAATGTTATAAAAATTTCTTCATATCGGGAAAAATTTTCATTTTCCATATTTTCTATCATTTTATCTCGAAGAAACAAAATGATTTGGTCAATAAATCTCTGAGCAGAAATATTTTCCATTTTTAGTTTTTCAAGAATATTTTTGAGTTCAGCAAAATTTTTTTCAAAAAGAGTGGTAACAATATTTTCAATAAATTTGATATCAATGAGAGAAAAAGATTTTTCAAGAATTTCTTTGGAAAGTGTTTTGTTGACGGTATATTGTTCAAGAAGAGTGAGAGCGTCACGCATTCCGCCACGAGCCAAATCTGCTACAATATCAAGACTTCATTCTTCATAATTGATATTTTCATTTTTTGCTACAAAATCAAGCCTTTCTATGAGTTTATTTTTTGAAATTTTTTGAAAATCAAATCGTTGTGCGCGTGATCGTATGGTTTCTGGAACTTTGTTGATTTCTGTGGTTGCCATTATGAATTTTACATGTGCAGGAGGTTCCTCAAGTGTCTTCAGAAGAGCATTAAAAGCACTTCCAGAAAGCATATGAACTTCATCTATGATATAGATTTTGTATTCACCTTGCATAGGAAGGTATTTGGCTTCATCAATAAGATCTCGCATATCATCAACACTAGTATTTGACGCAGCATCAATCTCAATAATATCAACATGAAGATTATTATCAAAAGATTGACAATTTTCACACTGATGACAAGGATTTCCGTCTTGCAAATTGGTACAATTGAGTGCTTTGGCAAAAATACGCGCACTTGTAGTTTTTCCAGTTCCGCGTGAACCTGTAAAAATATAGGCATGTCCAGCGGATTTGTTTGCAAGCGTACTTTTAAGTATAGTAACAATAAAATCTTGTCCAATAACAGAATCCCAATCCTTGGGGCGATATTTTGTATATAGTGACATGAAAAACTTTTTATAATGCTATTATTATATAGAAAATAAAGAAAAAACAACTTTTCTCTCGTATGAATTATTATTTTTTCTTTTTAAAAAATTTTAAAAAATTTTCGAACAAAAATCAATTGATAATTGTTCGTTTTTTA
>JBHBSX010000021.1:0-3281 GCA_041779175.1 Candidatus Altimarinota bacterium
TTAAGATCATTTGGCGATCTATTGACAAGATTGCGAGCTGATATAACAGATCTTAAAAGAGAAATCTGATTGTCAACATTCGACAACTTCGCCATATCTTCAATAAAAAATAATTGCTTTGTTTCTTTTTTTTCTGTTTTATATAAAGAAAAATTATACGTTGCCAACACAAAAAATTCCAATGCCTCGTCAAAATTATTTGCTGGAATATATGTCACATTTTTTGAAAATTTTTTAAAAATCTCTATTCTTTTTTCTCTTTGATTGTCAGAATTTGTAAAAAATAAAATTATTTGAAAATTTTCAAGATTTTCTGGATAAATATTTATAAAATCTTGATTTTCTGGACGATTTTGAATTTTTTTCAAAAATTTTTCAGACAAAGAAATATCAAGTTTTTGACAAGCATTGTTAAAATCATTGTCAAAAACTTCAAGCAATATATTTTCTGTAGTAATTTTTGTTACATCCGTAACAATATCAACATGAAGAGGAGAAAGAAGCATAATTATTTTTTATAATAAAATCGAAAATAAGAAAGAAAGAATAATGCAGCAAGCAAAAGAAAACCAAAAGAAGAAAAAACAAAAGAGCTTTTTCACCAGTCAAGAAAAATAAGAGAATATACAAATAAAACCACACTAAAACCAATACTTACATAATGCATTATCATAAAATCATATTGCTGTTTTTCTTTCCAAAAATATGTATTCCCAATAATCAGTAATGGGAGAAAATAAATAAAAATCAATGAATTGAATACTGAAGAAACTGATAACAACGAAACAAAGACAAATCCATATAACCAATAAATAACAGCAATTGCTGTACTATAAACAACAACATTGGAAAATCTCATATGAACAGAGAAAAGAAAAATAATACTAATCAATAAAAAGTATATACTTGTAAAATTCCAAAAAATCAACACAGAAAGAATCCCTACTGAACCAAGAACCACAGATAAGAAAAAAATACGAGAAATCGTCAAAAAAGGACTAAAAAATTCATGTTTTTCGGAAACCTCAAACAAAATGATAGCAAAAATTGCTATAATACCAACAATAAGATACAATGCAATTTGTGGAAATA
The DNA here is from genome assembly GCA_041779175.1 of Candidatus Altimarinota bacterium. Classification (GTDB taxonomy): domain Bacteria; phylum Patescibacteriota; class Gracilibacteria; order BD1-5; family UBA2023; genus GN02-873. Next base: position 1,093 of record JBHBSX010000021.1, read on the forward strand.
AAAATAACAACAATAATTCCAAAACTATAAAAATCGATATCAAAAAACACAAGAAAAATTCTTTTCTGTATTTATTTTCAAATCAATTATAGTTAAAGAAAAAATATGAAAATCACAATGTTACCAGAGAAAAAATCACAGTAATCCAAGAAATATTTTCTCGAGCAAAAAAATAATACACTCCGATGATCGCGAGAGTAATATAACTAAAAACCAGATGAAATCCTAAAACATGAAAAAAAACATCATTTTTCCACGTAAAAGAAAAAATATATCACAAAAAAATCGCAAAAATCGCCAAAAAAATCAATAAATGCGTTTGAATACTTTGAGAAATACTTCCTGAAAAAGTAAAAGCCAAAATATAAATCCCCAAATATGTCAAAACCAATGGAATAATAAGTGATTTTTGTGGCGACAGTTCTAATGCAAATAAATTCTCTGTATTATGCTTTTCACTTGGTTTTTTAAAGAAAAAAATTGGTGAAAAATACAAAAGAAAAAATAACATCAGCACCAAAAAAACTCACTCTATAACATAAAAACCAAATAAATGAGAAATTCCTATAAAGAGCGAATGTACAACAATAAGCAATAAATACATTTTCTCTTAAAAATTAAGTGATAGAAATGAAAAAATATAAATAAGTACTGGAATAATAACAATCAAACTTTTCCATCAACGAATCACATTGATTCAAAACACAAAAAGTGAAAATAATGTCAAAAACAATGCAGACTTATTAACAATTTCAACCTGTATTATCCCCATTCCCGCAAGCGAATGAGAAATAATATACACTAAAACATACAAAAACAAGGCCACAGAAAAAATCGTTCCAAATGTATTTATAAAAGCAAAAAACATTTGAATATAATAATCAAATCCGTGTGCAATTTTTGTATATGAAACCGCTTTGTTTTCGAGACGATTTTCAATAATCTGAATATTTTGCAATAACAGGCGACGCTTTAAAATCAATCGACGAACCAATGTAAAATTCCCTGAAAAAATAGCCTTTATCAGAGCGGAATTATTTTTTTGAAATGATTTTTTATATATATCAAGCTCGCGTTTATTTTTAAAATAAATAAATGAATTAGTATCAACTTTATTTTCTTTGACAGGTTTATCCGTCTTTTTATTAGCTAAATTTTTGAAAAAATTTGAAACTTTATATTCTATAGAAGCCTCTTTTTCTTCATCGGTTTTAATTTTTTCAGAAGAACCAACTCATTGCAAAAGCTTATTTGTTTCTGCAAGGAATTTTGCTTTTTCCTTAATCATTCATTTTTTCAAGATTTCAATTTCCACAGCACCAATGCGCTTGAGTGATTCTTCGAGAGTAGACTGGATTTTACCTATATTTCTCACTCATTTAATCTGAACAAGTTCAATTTCAATTCTCTCAAGAACTGCTTTTTGCTCTTCCGTAATAATCTCATGATTCTTGATAAGTAGATTTTGGATTTTTACAATAGAATCATCTATGATTTTTGTGTATTTTTCAAGCTCTTTCAAAAGCAATGGTGAAAAATTATCAGTATCATCATTGTCAAGTATATCAACTTTTTTTTCTTCAATAGTCTCACCAATAGACTCTAGATACATTCTATAGCCATCTCGAACTTTTGCTGTAATAATCTTTTTTTGATCTTCTGGCATTCACTCAATATTGTAAATAGCAACAACATCATACTTAAGATCCTCAACCAGTTTTCTATAGGCCTTAAAAATATCATCTGATTGAATTTTTCCTGTTTGTAAAACACCATTAAGAGAAATGTCAAAAAAGAAAAAATTCCCCTCTTGCAAAAGAGAAGTATCAACAACTTCCTGAATTTCAATAATAGAATATCCTTGCTTATGTAAAATTCCTCGAGCCTGTTCGCGATTGGCTGCTGTTAGGCTGAGGGTCATTTTTTTATTTCATTTTGAACAAATTGCCTGAAATTGCATATCAAAAATTATTGCTGAACAAAGTGAACATTATTCTTTTTTAGAGAAAATTCCTGAATAATTTTATTAAAAAATTTTTCAAAATTATTATCATCAAGAATTTCCATAGAAAAAAAATACAAATCTTTTTCCTCCTTTCAGATTTCAAGATTGTTTATAATTTCCTGAAGAACAAACGTTTTATCCGATCGTGAAGATGCAGAAAAATCCATTTTTCAAATTTCTTAAA
>JBHBSX010000022.1:0-4611 GCA_041779175.1 Candidatus Altimarinota bacterium
TTTTCAGAAAAATATTTTTAAAAAAATTGTCAATATTTCTACAGAAAAATATTATATCAATATGATGATAGCGTGGTTTCTTGCGGAAGCGATAGTTACCAATGAAAATGAGGTTTTGGAAGTTCTCAAAAGTCAAAAATTGTCAAAATTTGTACAAAATAAAGCAATTCAAAAAATGCGAGAATCTCGAAAAATTAGCAATGAAATGAAAGATTTTTTAAAAAATTTGAAAAAATAATTTCAAAAAATTTTTGTAAAAAATAAAAAATATATATAATTTTTCCACATAATTTTTATCTTTTTGACTATGTCAGAAAAAATTTATCCAAATCCAGAGTTTGCAAAAAATGCATATTTCAAAAACTTTGAAGAATACACCAAATTGTATGATTATTCGGCACAAAATTATGAAAAATTTTGGGCGGAACAGGCTCGTGAAAATCTTCATTTTTTTCAGGATTTTCATACAATTTTGGATGAAACAAATTTTCCAAAAGTTCGTTGGTTTGATGGTGGAAAACTCAATATTTCCTATGAAATTCTTGAAAGAAATCTTGAGAACAATGCTTGAAAAACAGCAATTATTTTTGAATGAGAACGATGAGATTCTCTGGAAGTGACATATGAAGAATTGTATAAAAATGTTTGTAAATCCGCAAATCTTCTCAAACAAATGGGTGTAAAAAAGGGAAGTAAAGTGATTTTTTATATGCCACAAATTCTTGAAAGTGTGTATTTGATGATTGCTTGTTTGAGAATTGGGGCGATTCATTCTGTGGTTTTTGGTGGATTTTCGGCAGAAAGTCTCAAAGATAGAATTGAGGATTTGAAAGGGGATTTTCTCGTAACGGCTGATGGGGCTTTTCGAAAAGGAAAGCCATATATGCTCAAGCCTATTGCTGATGAAGCGCTTTCAAAATCTTCTCATAAAATTCAAAAAACTCTTGTTATTAAGCGTAATTTTGAAACTATCACTATTGGAAAAAATGATGTGATTTATAATGATGAAATTGAAAAACAAGCAGAAACTTGTGATTTTGAAATGCAGGAAAGTGAAGATATGAGTTTTGTTTTGTATACTTCTGGTTCGACAGGAAAGCCAAAAGGGGTAATGCATACAACGGCTTGATATGCATTGTGGGCGAAACTTACAACAAAATGGGTATTTGATTTGCATGATGAGGATATTTTCTTTTCTACGGCAGATATTGGCTGGATTACTGGACATACATATACGGTATATTGACCACTTTTAAATGGCGGAACAACGCTTATTTATGAAGGAAATCCACTTTTTCCAAATCCTGATAGAATCTGGAAAATTATTGAAAAATACAAGGTTACGAAGTTTTATACAGCACCAACTTTGATTCGTATGCTTCATAAAACAGGCGAGCATTTGCCAAGTCAATCGCATTTGTCAACTCTTAAAGTATTGGGAACAGTAGGTGAACCTATTGATGGTGAGGCTTGGGAATGGTATTTTGAAGAAGTTGGTGGAAAACAAGCGTCTATTGTGGACACTTATTGGCAGACGGAAACTGGTGGGCATATTTTAGCGCCACTTCCTTTTGCAACGCCACTCAAAAAGCGTTCAGCAACTTTTCCACTTCCTGGAATTATGTGAGAAATTGTTGATAAAAATGGAAAAAAGGTGAAAAATGGGGAATCTGGTTTTTTTGCTATTACAAAACCTTGGCCGTCAATGATTCGTGGTGTTTGGGGTGATGATGAAAAATTTATAAAATCATATTTTTCTGATATTTCTCGCGATAATAAGCCTTTGTATTTTTCTGGTGACGGTGCCTTGTATGATGATGAGGGTTATATTTTTATTACGGGTCGAGTTGATGATATTGTTAATATTTCTGGGCATAGAATTGGTATTGCGGAAGTGGAAGATGTGGTTAATGCGAGTGACAAGACAGCAGAATGTGCGGTTGTTGGAATTCCTGATTCTGTGACTGGTGAGGCACTTTTTGGCTTTGTGACGCTTATGGACGGCTTGCAAATCGATACTAACACGCTTCTTGATGAGCTTAATTCCGCGCTTTCAGTTCAGATGTGAAAGTTTGTATCTCTCAAAAACTTGATGATTCTTTCGGAACTTCCAAAGACTCGAAGTGGAAAAATTGTTCGTCGAATTCTTCGTACTTTGGCAAAATGAGAGGAATTTACAGGGGATATTACAACACTAGAAAATAAAGATATTTTGACAGAAATTATTACAAAAATTTCACAAAAATAATAATTGTAAATAAAGTCCCATTTTTGGGATTTTATTTTTGACAAAAATTTTTTAAAAAAATAAAAATCCTTCCTTTGTTCCTGAAAATCCCCGAGCCTTTTGTGAGACGCGTTAAAAAATTTTTGAAAAATAATTCGTAAAAAAAATCCAACCTGTTTGAGCGTAATGTAATGAAGCGAGTTTTGGATTTTTAGAATTTTTTTTAAAATTTTAGCAAGCGAACAAACAGCTCCCCGTGAGCAAAATATATTTTGCAAACATTTTATTTTTTGAAATTTTTTTAAAAAATTTTTTAGCTAAAATATATTTTGTATAGTTCTCTATAGTTACTTTTGGTCAAGCAAAAGTAACATAAGATGAATGTAAGAAATCAGAAAAAGGATTATTTTTGACAAAATTATACTTACAAAACCAAAAAACTATATTTTAAAAATTTTCTGCAATTTTTTTGAAAAATTTTTTTGCAAAAATTCATCAATATTGGATTTTTTGGTATTTTTATAACCAATAGAAACCAGATTTTTCCCTTTTTTAAAATCCATATAATTCACACTTTTATCATCAAGATGAATCACACAAATGTCTTTGTGAAGCGAAATATTGAGTTTTTCCTGCTCGTCCAGCATAATAGTTATTGCCTCATATGCCGAAGCAAGCGGCCGCCAAAAATGCGAAACTTTTTTGAATTGAGAATTACCTGCCGGCATCACCACAGACGACGCTACAATCGGCAATTTTCCACAAGTCGAAAGCGGAAGATTCTCGCGCATTCCTCCATCAATAAAATACTCACTGCCGATTTTGTACGGCGAAAACACTCATGGAATCGCAATAGAAGCACAAATCGCATCAAGAATTGAGCCTTTTGTAAAAACTTTTTTCTCACCCGTCGAAAGCGAAGTAGCAATAACGGAAAAAGGAATTTTGGTATCAGCAAAAGTCTTGTCCGCAAAATACGAACCAAAAACTTTTTTAAATTTTTTGAGCGCCAAAAATTCGCCCGTCATAGGATTGAAACTCATAATATCAAGAATCCCTTTGTCTTCACATATTTCCTTGATACTATCGGCAGTATATCAGAGAGCAAACAAACCGCCAATAATCGATCCCATACTCGTGCCAGAGATATGCGATGGAATATAATTTTTCTCTTCAAGATATTTGAGAACGCCGATATGAGCCAGTCCACGAGCCGAGCCACCACCAAGCGCCAGAGCGAATTTTTTGTGTTTCATATTATTCAATAACACTTACTTTTTCCATAATAATTTCCATTTTTGGCCTGTCATTATTATCTGTTGGAATGCGCTCAATATCGTCAACCGTTTCCATTCCTTCAATTACTTTTCCAAAAATTGTATGCTTGCGATCAAGAAAACTCGCGCCTTCCGCTGTCACAATAAAAAATTGCGAACCATTGGTATTGCGGCCAGCATTTGCCATAGAAAGCATACCACGAGTATGTGACAAATCAAAAGTAAATTCATCTTCAAAATTGCGATTCCAAATACTTTTTCCGCCCATTCCCGTACCAGTCGGATCTCCGCCCTGAATCATAAAATCACGAATAACACGATGAAAAGTCACGCCATCATAATAACCATTTTTGGCATGAGTAACAAAATTTTCTACCGCTTTTGGCGCGTATTCAGGATAGAGTTCAACTACAATATTTCACATATTAGTCTCAATTTGAACTTTTGGATTCATAAAATTTTTTAAAAATAAACAAAAATATTATATACAAGTTTTTTGTAAGTCAATTTTGATTTTTAGTTTTTGTGAATATACTGGAATATATTACACTTTCATTTTCATTTTTTAAAAAATTATGAAAAAAATTTTCATTCCCCTTCTCATTATTTTTTCTATTATTTTTGCAATTTTTTTGTGAAAAAATTTTATAAAAAATTCTGAAAATACTACAATTTCACAAAATACTTTTTATAAAAATTTTGAAGAAAATAGCATAAAATACATACTTTCGAGTGATAAAAATATTTTTACACAATGATTATATGTGTATTGAGAAAATTTTATGATTTCATCGGGCGCACCAAGTTGACTCACAAATACCAAAACACAATTGGGAATTATGAATAGAAATGGCAATTTTGAGCCAAAAGTTGAATTTCCAAAAAATGAATATTTTGGCGAAGGAATTACCGAATTTGATAATAAGATTTTTTGGACTTTTTGGAAAAATAAAAAAATCTTTGTTTTTGATAAAAATTTTGCAAAAATAAATGAAATCAATATTGGCGGCGAAGGTTGGTGATTGACAAGCGACGGCGAGCATCTGATTCTCAGCGACGGAAGCGAGTTTTTGAGTTTTTTTGATAAAAATTTTGAAAAAATAAAAA
>JBHBSX010000023.1:0-3700 GCA_041779175.1 Candidatus Altimarinota bacterium
ATTTTTTAAAAATTTTTTATGTCACAATTTATCAAAGAATCAGATTTACATACACCTCAAGAAGAGATAAAAACTGAAAATATTGTCCAAAATATTCCACAATCAGAAAATACAACGGCGCAAAATACAGAAAAGAAATCAGAGAAAGGAAAGAATTTAAAGATTATTTTTTGAGTAATTATCTTATCTTTGATGCTATTGTCATGAGCTGTATATTTGATTTATAAAAATACTTCTCAAATATCTTCGGAAGGGAAAGGATTACAAGAAAATTTGAATTGATGAAATATTTCTAAAGAAGTAACAAATTCAATAGAAAAAACAACCAATTCATCGCAAGAAAATTCTCAAAGTGGTGTTCAGGAAAAGGCTGAAAATAATACAGCAATGGAAGCATATTTAATGCGCACGCGTGACACTAATAGAATAGCCTCGTTAAAAAATTTTTATTTAGCATTCAGTACTTATGCTGTGGATAATTGAAAAATTCCAGAAGAATTATCTTCTGGCTGTGTGCCTTTTGATGAATTAAAAGACTGATACCTTCGTAGTATTCCAACTGATCCTATTGCTGGTCGTCTCAATGATGGTTGTACCGATACAAATGCAGAGTCTACTTTTGGCTATCGTGTATTAGAGAATACAGAAATATCACAAAAATTTATAATCTCAGCAACACTTGAAACAGAAAATCATGGCAACTCTCCATATTCTATTGATGAGCTTGTCAAGAATCCTGAACTTCTCAAAGAAGTAGAATCAGGAAAATATAATAAAAAAGGGAAATATTATATTGTTGTAAACTAATTTTATTTTTAAAAATTTCTTATGAAAAAATTTATTGCATTTCTTCTTGTTTTTTGTCTCGCAATTCCACAGGCTTTTGCTCAAATTAGTTTTTGATCTTCGAAAATAGAAAATAAACTTGTATGAACCGAAGTTGCACCTCAATCACCAAGACAAGTTCTTTTTCAAAGGACTGTTCCTCTTGTTGGTGGGGTATTGACACAATCATTACAATCACCGAAAAAAACTATTATTACACTTGGGGCAATTAGTATAGGTACTACTATAATTTATACATCATTAACAAATTATCTGAAATCCTCTCGTGATATCAGCAGATCTACAAAATTACGATCTATTGTACTTGCTCTTACATCTTATCAAGTTGATCGTGGTGCCTTTCCGCCAAAAGTTCCCAATGGTTGTGTGCCTTATGGGTATTTGATTGTTGGTGCCTGATATATTAGTAGAACAAGTGATTTTTCTGAACCAAAACCAAACTTTCGACATAACGGGTGTTCCGAGCCAAAGGCAAAAGCGCCTTTTGCTTATAGGGTTATTAAAAAGCAGAATAAAGAAAAAATCATACTTTCTGCAAATATGGAATTAAGCAAGAATGGAAATTCTCCATATTCCATTGATGAGCTTGTTGCAAATCCTAAATTTCTTGAGGAGGTGGAGTCAGGGAAGTATAACAAAAAAGGGAAATATTATATTATTATAAACTAAAAAGCTTCCGTTTTGGAAGTTTTTTAGTTTTATTAAAAGATTTTGATGTTTGGTTTTTGGTATTTATATTTTTATCTCTTAAAGAGAGAATTTTAATTTTTTAAAAAAATTTAAAATAAAAAATTCTCAAATTATCCCTCTTTTTTATTCTTATGTTTCATTCATAAATATTTTTTCTTTCCTATAAACTTCTTTCATGCTGGGGGCTTAAAAAAGAAAAATGGCAAAAATTTTCAGGAAAAAATTTTTATCAAAAAACATATAATATAGTATCGATGTTTTTTGTTTTTATAAAAATAAAATCCCTTTTTGGGATATTATTTTTTGGTGGCAGTTTTTGTTTTTTTGCATTTTTGTATATCTGGAAGTGAGGCTAGAAAATTTTCCACTTCTGATTTTTTAGCTTTTTTGAGTGTTTCATAATATTCTTCTAGTGTTATGAGTCGTGCGTCCAAAAAGGCTCGCTCAGAATGAGTGAGAATTACTTTAGTAATTTCTTCATATTTCATATTGTATTGAACTAGTTTTTCAACCAATTTTTTGCTGATATGAACTTCATCACATTCACCAAAAATTTTTTTCAAAACTTCTGATTCTTTCTTTTTTGATGCCATTTTAAAAGGAAAATAAAAAATAAAATCTGTTCCCGGACCTATTAAAAATAGTTTACACTAATTGTGTTTTTTTTGCAATTTATTTCACTTGTCAAAATAAGAAGATATTTTGTAATATTGAAAAAATAAAAAATTTTCTGATAAGAATCAGAAAATTTTTAAATATTTTTTATAATTGTCGCCATTCTTCCATTGACAGAATTGACTTTATGATTTGGATTTTTTATGAGTTTTTCATAATAATTTGAATTATCTCGAGGAGGGAAGTACTCAACATTTGGAGGTAATAATTCAAAATTTTCTACATCGTCTTGAATGAGTTTTTGAAGTGATTGATAATTTGAAAAAAGTCTAAAAGAATGAAAGTCATTTTTGGGATTTGTTGTATCTATTTTTGCTACAGAAATATGCTCTTTCGGAACATTATATGAGAGTAATATTTCATAAATAATTTTTGAAAGAGAAAAACAACACTTTCCATTTTCTTTTTCTTTAAAAAATTTTTTTGATTTTGCATTCAGTCCGTGTTTTTTGAGATAGTCCTCAAAAAGTGAAAGGTAATATGTGGTATCTAGTTCAAAATCATCTCCAGCCATAGGAGAGAGGTCAAATTGTGTATTTTTTGCAAAATTTTCATCATTATTGAAATATTGAAATAAATTATCTATTATTCCTGCGGCTGTTCATTTGTATCCAGCATGAAGTATTCCCATTTTTTTGGCATCCGCATAATCAAAACTCACACTTGCGCAATCTGCGGTTGGAAGTATAATGGAGCCATTTTCTTGAGAATAATCAAAAATAACTCCATCAAATCATGCTGGAAGTAATATATATTTTTTCTCATTTATAACGTGTTCTTCGCTTCATTTAGGAAGTGAAGAACTGGCATCAAAAATTTTATTTGTAAAATTTTTTCCGTTGATCAGAAAATTTGTAGAATTTTGCACATTTCTATGAAGTTTTTGAAATATTTCTTCACGACGTTTTTCGTTATTGTCTGCTTCTGATGCAGGAAAATCTGTAAATTGTGGAATATAGTTGATTTTTGTATTCATAAATGAATTGTAAATATAAAAATATTTTTGTCAATTTGTTTTTCAAAAAGTTTTTATTGAAATATTTACAAAAAAATGATTTTATGAAAAATTTAAAAAAGATTTGCATTTTTTAAAAAATCTATATAATGTCCGTGCATTTTCATGCACTTTTTATTTTCCTTCTTTTCCTGGTCAGAAAAGATGTTTAACCCATAGGAACTATGAGACAATATGAACTTATGATGATTGTCGATCCTGCACTTTCTACAGAAGATCGCGCAGCTCTTGTTTCAGAAATTGAAGCAGAACTCGCTGAAGTGGGTGCAAAAATCGTAGAAACAAATCATCCAGGTGAACGCGAACTTGCATACAAGATTCGTGGATCTCTTCAAGGTTACTACCTTCTCTATACTCTTGAGAAAGATCTGTAGAAATTGGAGTTTCACCAAGATTTACAAAAACTTTTCCTGAAGCCATTTCAGAACCACCTTCTTTTACAAGATTTACTTCTATCATATTCTCTGCTGTAGA
>JBHBSX010000024.1:0-4588 GCA_041779175.1 Candidatus Altimarinota bacterium
AATTATTGCAATTTTTCTTGATATGATGTGAGAAGATTTTTCATATTTTGAATCTCTACTATCTTGATTTCAAGGCGTTTTTGTTGCAATTCGAGCGGTTGTTTGTGAGTAATTTCTTGTGTTTCTTGAATTTGTGCAACAAGAGCAGAATTGGTATTTTCAAGAATTTTTTGATTTTTTTCAAGCAAAATAATAATTTCATGTATTGGTTCAAGAATTTCTTTTTTGAGCCAAGAATTGAGTTTGTTAAAATTAAAAATTTCTTTATAACGAGAATTTTCAAGAATTTTTTTGAGTTCAAGGCTTTCATTGGTTGCGGAATTGGCAATAGTGTTGATATTTTTGAAAGATATCTCTATATTGCCGCCGAGATTTTCGAGCCAATTATTGTGCTGAGCGTCTTGCAAAAATCGAATCAAATCAGTTTTTTCTTGAGTGAGTTTTTTGGAATTTTCGTCAATTTTTTGGAATCAATGATGAATTTTGTATTCTGTGGCGTTTTTGAGAAGAAGAATTTTGTGAAAAATTTTTGTAAAAATACTTGAAAGAATGATAATAAAGGGAAGTGCGAGAAAATATGAAATTCAGAGAAAAATAGCAAAAATAAATCATGTCAGCATGATAATAATAGCAAAACCGCCACTATTTCTATTGTGTGAGGTGAGACTTTTTCAAGCGGAATTGAAACCATTGGTTACAAGGTCTCAAAGTGTTTCTATCATTCATTTTTTCTGAATTTTGCTATATTCTGGCATGAGAGAATCACCAAGAAATGGTTCGTGAAAATATATTTCCGTTTCATGAAACAAATCTTTTCGAGCCTGAATTTGTGAATGTTGCAAAATATATTTTCCAGAAATAATATGATTATCAGTGATGGAAATATTGCCAAATCGCATAAAAGCGATTCATTTTTTGAAACTCATAATAATCAGTTTCACACAAAGAAAAACATGAAAAACAACGAGAGTACCAATAATTCCAATAGATGTATAGCTAAAATTATCAGAAAAAATAAGAGTTATGGCACCAATAAAAACCGAGAACCAAAATAAAGAATGAGAATAATGTTGTATATCTGCCATATAACTCGCACGAATACTTGTCTTGAATTCTTCTGGGCTAATCCATTCATACAGATAGAATCCGCGTTCAGAGATAGTTTTTTCAAAGGAATTCTTGAGGGGATTCTGTGTTGAATTTTCTTGTGTTGTAGTATTGTGATTGCTGCTAAAATTTCAAAAAGTTTTCATGAAAGAGTATAAAGATGATTTGCTTAGTATACTCAAAAATTGAAAAAATGAAAATTTTATAAATTTTTTAAAAAAAATTTGACAAAATGAAATTATTTATTATAGTTTTGAAAAATAAAAATTCAGCAAAAAGTTTTTAAAAAATTAAAGATTTTTTGGTGGATTTTCCACCATTTTTTCAACTAATTTATGTAGGAGGGTCATATGACCACACTCAAATACATGCCGGTAGCGACCGTTGATGTACTGCCGGTCGACAACGGTTTTTCAATTGGCTTGCTGAAAGGCAAAAAGCTTGTTGACGTGCCTGAGGTGCTTAAAACCTATACGGAGACTCGTCAGGGACAAAAGATGACATTCCTGTTTATTCTTTGCGACTCTGATGGTTGCATTGTCGAAAAACGAGAAAATGACGATGATGTGTTTTTCAACTTTAAAGAGTTACAACAGTGTTCGGATTCTGAATTGGTAATTCGTGAAGCGAAGGGCACACTAGATTCCGCACAGTGTATGGAAGACAATTCCTGTGTTGTTTTTTTTAAATTGTCTATTGATTCCGAAAATGGGCTCTATGAGTCTATTGACGAGGTGGATCATGTGTTCGCGCGCATGATTGCGAATGCGCAGAATAGACATGGTTTGTTGCTCAGAACTCATAATGTGGTATTGAGAAATCTGGATATTCACTCAAAAGTGAATCCAAGTGAGTTCAGTTAGTTGAAGTGGCTGCATATTCTCATTTCTTGAGTTGATGTGTGGCTATAATACGAAAGTGCGGGTTTTGGCTCGCACTTTTTTCTGTCACTTAAAAGAATAAATTTTAAGTTTTATACTTGTGTGTTTGAAATAGGATTTTTTAGAAAATGAGAAAATTATATTTTGTTGTATTAATTTGTAAATCATAGATTCAGTAAAATTTATTAATAATAATTCATAAATTTTGTTTTGGTAAATATATAAGTAAAAATACTCATATAAAAAATCCCATATTTCAGGGATTTTTATTATTTGAGAAGTTCAGCAGGTTTTTCTTCACCGAGCAATTCTTGAGCGAATTCTTCTTGATCACGAGCACCAAGAACTTTCACATCTTTGAGTTTTTGGCTAGCATCGTCAAAGAGTTGTTTTTGGGCATCGGCTTCGATTTTTACTTGCGCGCGATATGCTTCAATAGTATCAAAATGATTCTTAAGTTTAGAAACATTATCTACAAATACAGAAGCTGAAAGAACTGGTTTTGATGAGAGTTCTTCACTACGACGAGATGATTCAATAGCCTTGTCAGTGAGTTCTGTCGACATTTTGTCAATAGTTGATCCCATGATATTAATAGCCTTCATTGACGCATCGAGCGCTTTTTGAGAAGAAGTTTCAATAAGTGCTGTTGAGAGAAGTGTTTTAAAAATCGGGCGAGACGAGCTCATAGCAAGCGAAAGTTTGCTTGCCGAATCAAGACGCATAAGAAGACGCTTGCGAGCCATATCGAGATTTCCGATAAGCACTACAAGATTTGATTGAAAATATTCTACATGACGAACAAACATGTCATATTTCATTTTTGTAGCCTCATCAGCCCCATCGAATGATTTTGTTTTGAATTCTTCGATTTTATTATTGAGAAATTCTTTGTAGGCAACCACTTTTCCGAGGTTTTCATCAATTCCTTCAAGAAAAGATTTTTGCATATCAATACTGGTATTGAGTGAGTTGTATGCCTGATCAAATCCAGAAAAAATAGTTGCAATTTTTCCTTCCATTGACTTGATATTGAAACTTGCTTCATCCCATTTGGCGTCAAGCGACTTAGCAAGAGAACCAATAAGTGGAAGAGATTTTGCGATTTTCATCACCTTTCCATCATTGTCAATAATATCTTTGTACACGCCTTGAACATCATTGTTCATAGCAGTAAGTGTATCAGAGACATTCATAATAGGATCAGCATCGATTACTGACGCTGTTTGAGAGATAATATTATCAATTGGTGCTGTGATTTTTTCACCAAGTTGGCGAAAATCTTTTGCCTCAGCAAAAGTAGCTTCAATTTGCTTTTGTTCGAGTTCAGAAAGCGGACGCGCAGTGATATCGTTAACTACTGCAACCGCAGTTTGATCTTGAGGAGTTGTCATAAGAAAAAATAAGAAATAAACGCATATATTGTACTGAATTTTTGGATTTTTTGCAAATTTTTCAAAAAATCTTAGTGGACGGAATAATTTTTTGTGGAATAATAATTTTTTAAAAAATTTTTGAAAAATGAGCAAGGTTTTTTCGGAAATTATTTTTTTGTCAAATTTTTATAAAAATATTATTTTTTGGTATCATAGGGGTATTTAGTTAAAAAATTTTAAAAATCCAAAATTTATAATTCATAATCAAAAAACCACTAATAGTAGTGGTTTTTATTTTATCAAAATACTTGACGGAACCAAGATATAATATCATCTTGTGAAAGTTCTATACGAAAAATTTGAAAAATAAGTTGTGGTCATTTTTCATATCGCTCAAAAATTTCTTGCGTTCTTGTTTGAATCATAGGAATATCATCAGTGATAATTCCGTCCACACCGAGTCGCATATAGTTTTCGATAGGAAGCTTGCTATTTACCGTCCAAACAAAGATTTTTTTCTCATATTGTTTAATATCATTGACTATAGAGCGTGATATGAGTCGTTCTTGTAATGAGAAAAAATCTACTTCTGTTGCACCAAATCTTCCAAAACCTCCAAAAATAATAAGTCCAACTTTGAGATGAGGTTGAGATTTTTTGATACTTTGTAATAAATTCAAGTCAAAAGAATGAATATAGGTTTTTCCTATCATATTATTCTGATCAAGTTCAGCAATAAGAGTATTGATCAGATTTTTTTCTTTTCCATGAATTTTTGGTTCAATCAGTAGGGAAATATCGCGCATATTTGCTACTTGCAGTACTTCCTGAAGAGTTGGGATTTTTTCGCCATTTGGAAGAATGATTTGTTCAATTTCTTCATCAGACATATCAGCAATATTTTTGTTAACATTGGCTACACGCTTGAGATTGGCGTCATGCGAGAGAATTAGTGTTCCGCTTGCATTTTCATAAATATCTATTTCCACCATATTTGCTCCTTGATTTTTGGCTTCAAGAATACCAGAAATAGTGTTTTCTATATAGCCATTTGTGGATTCTCCGCGATGTGAAATAATCATAGGATCAGAAACGGTGGTGGCACTATTGGTTCGCACGATAACCATAAGAAAAATCGGCAATAAAGCACCAAGTCAACAAGCGGTCCAAAGAAGATATTTTTTTCTCAAAAAAATTCTCAGATTTTTCCAACGAGGTTCAAAT
>JBHBSX010000025.1:0-3981 GCA_041779175.1 Candidatus Altimarinota bacterium
ATAATTGAATATAAGGTATTCTCTATAATATAATTTTTTAAATATATACGATAATCAAAAAATATCATAAGAAATATTTTCTATAAAAAGTCAATGTAGAATAGAGTTTATGCAAGTGTTATTCTTGAAAAAAAGTTTTTTCATATATAATTATAGAAGATATTTTTTCTTTTCTTTGATATGAAAAATTTTTTCAAAAAATTTTTTACAATATTTTTAATTTTATCAATTTCTTCAGGAAATATATTTTCTTGATTTTCTGCTTTAGCACAATCATCAGATTTAGGAACGGCTGGAAGACCAGCACTTTCTTGTCAGCATATTAAAAAAGAAAATCCATCAGCTCCTAGTGGAGTTTATTCTATTCAGTCTCGTGGTATGTCTATGCCGAGGGATTTTTATTGTGATATGATTACAGCAGGAGGATGATGGACTTTGTTGTTTCAAAGAGCTGGATGAACGCAAAATAGGGAATCTTTTTGAGGAAATCTCAATGAATTTCTTCATTCGGAAGTTTGAAATCCTTCCCAGATATCTTTTTGAGATTCTTATAGTACTGATATTGACTGGATGCAAGAAAAATATTCAAAGTATTGAGAATATTTAAACTATCAATATCAGTGAAATCTTGTGATTGATTCAGATGATGCTTATATTATTACGTCAGAAAATAATATTTTTCCAAATAGAATTGGAGATAAAAATGGAGAGAGAACAGGCGGAACTAATGCTACAGTTGATCCTTGGAAAACGTCAGTTTCTAAAATATGTGATATAGATAATGCAAATTGTTGACAGGATTTTTTCTGGATATATACGGGTGATGCTTGGTTTGAATGAAGTGTGTGTACTGGAAAGTATCACAGCAATAATGCTGATTATAAAGGAAATTACGGTTATTGTTCTAAGTACAATAATGACAATACTGCTTATACTGGTTCTGCGAATAATTCTTTTGGAAATAGGCGAGGATATGCGGAGACAAAGCTTTGGGGATACAGAAATAATGTTTCACAAGATTATGCGGAAAGATTTTTTGTTCGAGATTCGGTGGCGCCAACACTTCGAGCCACTTCGGCAACCTCCGTCAATATAAAAGTTGGTCAAGTTGTTCCAGAATTAGATTTGGAATGGAATGATAATTTTGACGGAATAGGAACGAGTCATGATTTTATAGAAAAAACATGATCGGTAAATAATCAGGAAGTGGGTTCATATACCGTGAGATATACATATAGAGACTCATCATGAAATATTTCAAATACTATAGAATATGCGGTAAATGTTCAGCCGCTTGATAATACTATTTATAGTCCAACAGGAGGAAATATTGAGAAAATTGAATGAGAAAATTTTTCAGAATCAATGCTTCGTGATGTGATTCAATATGAAAGCACTCGTGCAAATTTGCGTTTGAAAGCAGAAGGAAATCCTAGTATTGAATCCATATTAACACAGGTTTGAGAAAAGAGATATATATTTGAAGTTGTGTACAATGATGGAAGTATCGATGAGGTTCAGGTAATTCTCAATGTTTTGCCAAAGATTATTCCAGCAACAAACAATACAAAACCAAATGGCTATAAAACGGTAATATTTGAATCAAGTTCTACGGGAACATTACAAGGAGAAACAAGATATTTTGTTAATCCAAATGTGGAAGTAACATTGAATCCACCAAATGTAACTCCTATTCCTGCTTTTGTTTTTGATGGGTGGAATAAGTCCTTGACAGGGATTTTTAATGACGATACTACTGTGATAACAGCACGGTATAGAGAAATTCCAAGAGCGGAAGTTGTTCTCAATGAAGTGGCTTATAAACTCAATGATGTAAAAGATTGGGTAGAGTTATACAATCCAACAGATCAGGAAATCAATATTTCAGGTTTTTGATTAAAAGATGGCACAGATGCGACAAATGGATATTCAAGTCTTATATTTCCTCAAGGAACAAAAATTCCATCAAAATGATATATTACTTTTGCAAATGAGTCATTTGCTGGAAAATATAATATTGAGCCTAGTATTATAAGAGATACAACAGGAACCTTGAATCTGGGGCATACAGGAACTGGTTATTTTGTTTCTTTGGTGGATAATCATAATAGAACATTGGATGTGCTTTCTTGGGGTACTAATGGTGCTACTGGATCACTGTCTCTGAATAGGCTTTCTACACAAAATTTTTGTAAATTACCAAATGGTTGAGTATGGTCAAATCAGTGCCAACAAACGCCTAATGCATCAAATTCACAAGATACGCCAGTTACAATGCTTTCTAATAATGTTCTTGTGCATGGTGCTATTGGTGAGAATATTGGAAATTTTACAACAACTGGAAATGGGATTGATAAAAATTATGTATATGAACTGTGGACAACAGGGGATAGTAAAAAATTTGAAATTATTTCTGGAAATATTTTAAAAATCAAAGATTCAGAAGTGGTTGATTATTTTGCGGATACAAAGTATGAAATTAAAATAAAAACAATTGGAGATTTTGGAGGATACAGTGAACAAGATTTTGTTATCAATGTGATCGAGCCAAAATACAATGTGACCTATCGTTATGAGAATCTCACGCCAAACAAAACAATGCCTACAAGTATAGTGGCGCCAAATGCTCTTGATAATCAAACAAATGGTACTACTATCAATGCGCCGGCCAATCCTGATAGCGTTATTGATGCGAATAATGACGGAATTTGGATTTTCAAATGATGGAATCACGCTTCGCAGACTATCAACAAGGCAGATATCGAATTTGTGGGGAATTGGGAATTTGTTCCGAACAAATATAGCGTCACTCATCGCTTTGAGTCGGTGACAACTGGCAAGAATCTGCCAGCCAATATGCCAACGCTTGCAAATATTGTTGACAAAATCACGGGCGACAGCGTGGAACCGATTCAGAAAATTTTTGAAAAAATTTCTGATGACGCGCTTGATGGAGAATGGAATTTTGATTCTTGGACACCAGCAAGTTTGATTATTAACAAAGATAATGCCGAATTTGTCGGAAAGTGGATTTTTACGCCAAAAACCTATTCTGTAACGCATTCTTTTGTAGCAAAAGATACAAGCAAAACGCTTCCACAAGATATTATTGACAGAATTCCAGTCAATCAAACTAGCAAAATCAATAATGAAAATGTGACGCCAACAGAAAATTTTTCAAAAAATTTTGTTGATAGCGTCAATGACGGAACTTGGAATTTTGATTCTTGGGATCAGGCTTCCAAAACTATTTCTAAGGATAATGTGAATTTTGAGGGTCGTTGGGCTTTTGTACCGAATTATTATGAAGTGAATTTTGCTTTTGCCAAATCCGCGACAACTACCAAAGAACTTCCTGCCGAAATCACAGTCAAACTTCCAGCCAAAATCACTCAAAAAATCAATGGCGAAACTATTACGCCAGAGACTTTTGCTCATCTAGAAGTAGCCGATGGAACTTGGGAATTTGCTGGTTGGGATCAGAATTCTAAGACAATTGCCAAAGATAATTTGAATTTTGTGGGAACTTGGAATTTTGTACCAAAACCTGCGAAAATTATTTCCGAATTTGTCTCGGCTGATGCGAATCGTCCGCTTCCACAAGAGGCTCTCAATATAAAGCCACAAGATCAAAATGTGGTATATGGTGATCAAAATATTTTGAAAAATTTTGATGCTGTTGCGGTAGCCACAGGGACTTGGACAATTCAAACCAAAGTCAATGAAGATGGCGATGAAATCGTTAACAAAGATATTGAAAAAAATATCTACACTTGGAATTTTGTACCAAAACCTGCCAAAATTATTTCAGAATTTATTTCTGCTGATAATTCTCGTTTGCTTCCAGCTGAAGTTCTTGCCTTGAAACCACAAGAAAAGGTTGTCAATTATGAAGAAAATATTATTTTTGAAAAATTTTCTACGGTTGATGTGGCAACAGGAACTTGGACAATGACGGCTTCTGTAAGCGAAGATAGCGAC